>CAYSMM010000035.1:10599-12331 GCA_964432095.1 uncultured Burkholderiaceae bacterium
AAAAGCTGTCCAGCGTATCTTGCAGCTTCACCCAGTTCTTGAGCGCGCCGTGATAGTGTCCCAGGTGCAGCGCGCCGGTGGGGCGCATCCCGGAGAGCACGCGGTCTTTGCGCGCAGGAGTATCAGTGCTCATATCAGCTTGGCGGTCAGGTCAGCAGCGCGCGCAAGGGCGCGATGAGAGTGTTGATGACGGTGTAGCTTATGTCCATCAGAGGTCGCATCCAGATGTTGGTTATCACATGGGTCAGCACCAGCGCCATGACGATGAAAAAGCCGAACGGTTCGATACGGTCGAGCATGGCGGCGTAACCCGGTGGCAGCAGACTCGATAGCTCCCGGCCACCATCCAGCGGCGGCAGTGGAAAGAGATTGAACACGGCCATGATGATGTTGACGAGTACGCCTGCCTTGGCCATATCGAGAAAGTAGCGCTCATCTACGCCAATGCCTGCCAGCAACACATACAACAGCGCCCACAGCAGGGCCTGGATGTAATTACTCACAGGGCCAGCGAGCGCAACCAGGGCCATGTGGGACCGCGGGCTGCGCAGATTGTTGGCATTCACCGGCACTGGCTTGGCATAGCCGAACAGAAAGCTCCAGTTGGTGAGGAAGCCGATGATGAGTGGCAGCACAATGGTGCCGACGGGGTCGATGTGCTTGGCTGGGTTGAGCGTGACGCGGCCGAGCATGAATGCGGTGGCGTCACCGTAGCGCTTGGCCACGTAGCCGTGCGCTGCCTCATGCAGTGTGATGGCCAGCAAAACCGGCACCAGAAATATCGCGATGTTTTGAATGATTTGTTCCACCGCGCGATTGTAGGGCTTGGCTGAGCGGGGATTGACGGATAAGAAAATCCCTGGCCGTACCCTAGGCAACCACCAGTCCGAGTGCGGCAATCTCGCCGCGTCCCTCTCGCACCACTACGGGAGTGTCGCCTGTGAGGTCGATCACCGTGGTGGGCTGGGCGGGGCAGGCACCGGCGTCAATCACGGCGTCGATCTGGTTCTTCAACACCTCGGTGATGGTGTCGGGGTCGTTCAAGGGCTCTATCTCACCCGGCAGGATGAGCGTGGCGGCCAGCAGCGGCTGGCCAAGTTGCGCCAGCAGCGCGAGGGTGATGGGGTGGTCCGGTACGCGCAAGCCTATGGTTTTGCGTTGCGGATGGTGCAGTCTGCGCGGTGTTTCTTTCGTGGCTTCCAGAATGAAGGTGTAAGGCCCGGGCACGGCGTGCTTGATGATTTTGTACTGTGCGTTATTCACACGGGCAAAGGTGCCTAGCTCGGTCAGGTCGCGGCACAGCAGGGTGAGGTGATGTTTCTCGTCCACCTGGCGGATGCGGCGCAGCTTCTCTGCCGCGGCCTTGTCGTCGAGGTGGCACACCAATGCATACGAGCTATCGGTGGGCATGGCTGCGATACCGCCGCGGTGGATGAGATCGGCCGCCTGCTTGATGAGGCGCGGTTGCGGGTTGTCGGGGTGGAGCTCGTAACGTAGTGCCATGAATCGTTAAACCAATTTTGTCCATACGGGCGTGAGATGCTCGGGCAGCGCAGGCAACTTGCTCCACTGGCCGAGGTCGCAATGGCTCTCATCGGGCGAGTGAAAGTCGCTGCCGCGTGATGCAAGCAGGCCGTAGCTCGAGGCCAATTCGGCGTACTTGGCAAATTCGCTGTTGGCGTGGCTGCCGGTGATGATTTCAACGCCTTCGCCGCCGAGTTGCTTGAACTCG
>CAYSMM010000036.1:0-5960 GCA_964432095.1 uncultured Burkholderiaceae bacterium
GTTGTGTAGGCCGGGTCGGCAAACGGAACGACAGTGTTCAAACCATCGTTGCCGCCCTTGAGTTCGATCAGGATCAGGGTGCGGTCTTGCGCAGAGCGTGCAAATACGCTGGGCCAGGCGGTAAGCCCCAAAGCTGCTGCGCTGCATGCGCTGATGAAGTGACGTCGTTTCATGCTGACTCGTCTCGTATTATTTGAGTTGATAAACCGGATCCATGACCAGTTGCCGCAAATACGCTAGCCCAACCGTGCCCGAGGGCATGGGGTGCGCAGGCTCCAGTGGCAGCAGCGCCTTTTGCATCGCCAGCCGTGCCGTGACGCTGGGCTCGCGATCGAGGTATGCGCCGTACTGCTTGAGCCACGCGTCACCGTCAAACCAGATGTTGGCCTGCGCCTCGGCAAACCGCAGCATGCCGTGCTGCCGCATTGCAGCGGCACCTTTGGGCAGCTCGCGGTTACTGCGCATTTCCATGGTTTGTGCCATAGCCTGCTGCGTGAGCATTGTTTTGGTCTGCTGGTCGGGCATCTCGATGGCACGGAAGAGTTGCTCCAGCATGCGCTTGCGGTCTAGCAGCGTGGTACTGTTAATCCATGCGGTGCCACCGGGCCAGCCCTTTACGTTGGGGGGTGCAAGCAGGTTTTGCCCCATGCTAGCGCTCCGAATGGCCAGCGGCAGAGTGTCGCTGTAACCAAAGCCAAACTGCCGCATCGTGCCCACCAGCAACTCCGTGGGAGACTTGACCAGGCTGCCGCGGTTGCGCGCGTCCCAGAAGGCAGGCGTGAGCAACAGCTCACGCATGGCGACCTTGATGTCGTAATTGGATGCACGAAAAGCTGCCGCAATACGCTGATGCTCTGCGCTTTGAGGCTCTGGGGACACGAACTCACGCCACAGCTTGCCCACGATGAAATTGGCTGCCTCGGGCTTGGCGAGCATCATGTCCAGCACCTGTTCGCCAGTGAAGTTGCCACGCCGTCCAAAGACAGTCTTCTCACCCGTATCGTGCAGCGCTGGGCGAAAGCGATAGGTGAAGTCTTCGCGCTCGAGGCTCCATCCGGTAAATGCCTTTGCAGCTTCTTTGATGTCTTGCTCGGTGTAATTGCCGCCCTGCGAGGCCTCACCCAGCACGAACAGCTCCATCACCTCGCGCGCAAAGTTCTCATTGGGGGCCTCCTTGCGGTTGTTGGCGCCGTCCAGATAAATCAGCATCGCCGGATCTTTGCTCACAGCGTGCAGCATCTGCCTGAAGTTACCTAGCGCATGCTCGCGCAGCAGGCGGTTTTGCTGATACATCAGTTGTGTGTAGCGCACCTTTTGCTGGCTGGTCGCAAAGTGGTTATGCCAAAACAGCGTCATGCGCTCGGTCAGTGGAGTGGGCGTCTCGATCATCTCGCGCAGCCACCAGCTACGCAATTCCATAGAGTGAACAATTTGACGGCGGCGCTCCTCCGCACGCTCCATTTCGTTGGCCAGTCGATGAAAAGGCACGATTTCAGCTGTGGCTACAGTAGGCGGCGGCGTGCGTGCTGCGTAAGCAGTGCCACTCAGCAGCGCATCCACCGCCTGCTGTCGAGACTTACCTGCGTACTGTGCAACCTCCGCCTCAGTTGGCGCAAAGCCGGTACGCGTCAGCAAGTAGCGCGCTTCGTCGCGGGTTAATCCATCTGCCGCCATGGCTGGCACCCAGGCGGCCGCGAGCAGTGCGATCACAGCCATGGCGCGTGGCCACCGGGCGGTGCGATGTGGGGGCACAGTTCGCGCAGAGTGGCAAGACGGAGCATGCATCGTCGTGTCCTTTGTCAGCGTGTTGTAATAGGTTTAAGCAAAGCGCTTGATAAGCAAATCAAGAGTTTGTCCGAGCCTCACGCAAGGAACCTTGATGTCTGTTGCAAGTAGGCCGTTATGGCCGTTTGCTAACGTCCCGGATCTGAGAGCGCAACAGTTGCTTGTCTTCTGAGCTAAGCCTTGCATTTATTGCGGAATACCCGGCCAAGGGTTCCGGATAGTTGAAGTCGGCAATGGTTAACACTGAGGTTTGTGCGGGCACGGCCAGGGCGGCCGTCCGCGCAGAGGGGGTAGGATGGCGCTGGCGCTTCACTGCATCGCGAACGCTGGGGGCTCTTACAAAGGTAGGGGGTGCAGTAGTGGGTGTCGTCGCATTAGTCACGTAGTCGTCCCTTTGCTGCGCAGACACAACCGCGGCCAAGATTAGCTGTGAACCAGCCAGTAAAACTGCAAAACGAGCGTACGTCATAAGTGCAAACACGCGCAAAGGCTTAAACATACGTATGCAGCGCAAACTGATGACATTGCGCTTCTCGAAAGGATGGCATGCTAAGCGTGCAAATCAAGACCGTAGATTACTCCTCGGGGTAACTTGTGTAACAAAGCTCCCTTCAGGCTGATTTTTGGGTTTTCACGCTCCAGACTGCTGTTACATTTGCTCTGTTACATGTCGGCCGGCCATCCCGGCCCTACAGGAGAGTTTTATGAGCGAAGGGAAGTCGGAAAAGATTCTGGTTGTGGACGATGACCCGCGGATGCGCGATCTGCTGCGACGTTATCTGGGCCAGGAAGGGCTAGATGTGCTGGTGGCCGAAGACGGCAAGGCGATGACCCGCCTCACCTCCAAGGAGCGATTCGATCTCATCGTGCTGGATTTAATGCTGCCCGGCGAGGACGGTCTGTCCATCCTCAGGCGCATGCGTGCCGCCAACGACATGACCCCAGTCATCATGCTCACCGCCAAGGGTGAAGACGTGGACCGCATCATAGGGCTGGAAATGGGCGCCGACGATTACCTGCCCAAACCTTTCAACCCACGGGAGTTACTCGCTCGAGCGCATGCGATTTTGCGGCGCAAAGGCACGGCGGAACTGCCGGGCGCACCGGCATCTGAGCAAGAGGCCGTGAGTTTTGGCCCGTTCTCGCTGGACATGGCGCGGCGTGAACTTTTCAAGGACGGCAGTGCTGTGCCGCTGACGACTGGAGAGTTTGCGATGCTCAAGGCACTGGCGCGACACCCTCGCCAGCCGCTGACGCGCGACAAGCTGGCCGAGCTGGCACGCGGCCGCGAACACACCGCGTTCGACCGCAGCTTGGATGTGCAGGTGTCCCGCCTGCGCAAGCTGATCGAGGAAGACCCGCAACACCCGCGCTACATTCAAACGGTATGGGGAGTGGGCTATGTGTTCGTGCCGGATGCCTAAGACAGACTAGGACTAGGATAAGTGCCCGAAACGGCCTAAGCTAGCGATAACCCATCGATACGAAGGCGATATTCAGCACGAAGTGAATTGAGCAAGCGCGTCGAGGCCACTACGCCCAATCGTGCGCGCACAGGGAGAGCGAGTTTCATGTCGGCGTTCCGGCAAGTATGGAGCGATATCTACGCTACGGCCACCGGGCTGTTTGCACGCACCTTCTTGCTGATCACGGTGCTGATTACCCTAAGCCTAACGGCCTGGTACTACAGCGCCAAGCGGCTAGAAGTCGAGCCGCGCGCGCATCAGGCTGCCACCCAGGTGCAAACCATGGTCAACCTCACGCGTTTGGGCCTGGTGCATGCCGACCCGGTGATGCGTGTGGCGCTCATCAAAGAGTTGCAGGAGAAAGAAGGCATACAGGTTTTCCCGCGCGAGCCCGATGACAAGATTCAAGCGCTCGAATCCAACGACTTCAACGATCGCCTGCAAGTGCACAGCCGCAGCCTGCTGGGCAAAGACACGACCTACGCCGCCACGGTGAACACACTGCCGGGCTTGTGGGTGAGCTTTCCAATCGACGGCGATCAGTATTGGCTGCTGGTATCTCGCGACCGCGTGTACCCGGAGTCTGGCCCGACATGGGCCACGCTCGGCTTTGCGGCGCTCGCGCTGTCTTTGCTGGGTGCAGCGCTCATCACCGGCTACATCAACCGCCCGCTCAAGCAATTGAGCTTTGCAGCCAGCCGCATCCGTGAAGGTGAGTTTGATCTAGAGCTGGAAGAGGAAGCCGGTACGCCAGAGATTCGTGATTTGAATCGTGGTTTCAACCGCATGGCCCGCACGCTGGAGAAGGTGGAGCAAGACCGCGCGGTGATGCTTGCGGGCATCTCGCACGACATTCGCACGCCGCTCACACGCCTGCGGCTGGAAACCGAGATGGCAGTACCCGACCAGATTTCACGGCAAAACATGATTGCCGATATCGAGCAGGTCAACGTCATCATCGAGAAGTTTCTGGAGTACGCGCGGCTCACCAAAACCAAGATGCAGCCGGTGCCGGTGCGCGAGTTGATCGACGACATGATGGCCGAGTATGTGGATGACGATCATCTGCACCTTCGCACCAAGGGCAGCGTCAGCGCAACCGTGATGGGCGATCCCGTCGAGCTGCGCCGGGCACTGGTCAATCTGCTGGAGAACGCCAAACGCTACGGACGATCGCTAGAGAGCAATATTGCCGAGGTTGATGTGCATGTGCGATCCACCAGCACACACATTCAGCTTGAGATTCGCGACCATGGCCAAGGGGTGGCCGAAGACGTGCTGCCCAATCTCACCAAGCCGTTTTTCCGGGGTGACGCCGCGCGAACCGACATCAAGGGCACAGGTCTGGGGCTGGCGATTGTCGAGCGCATCATCGAGCGCATGGAAGGCCGCTTTCAGTTGAGCAATGCGCAAGGCGGCGGTTTGAGCGCGAAGATCGATCTGAAGCGGGCATAACTCAGCTTGTTCATCGCAATGCAATGAGCATGCAGATTTGCATATATACTCATAATACTATATGCATTTTACTGGACGCCTAAATACCAGTAAGGCATATATACTGCATTTAGTATCGCGATTCAATCCTTAAATTGACCCACATCAGCGACCGATGAGTGCCACGGCCTTGGCCGCAATCCCTTCGCCGCGGCCCGTAAAGCCAAGACGCTCGGTCGTCTTGGCTTTGACATTCACCGCATCGGTGGCAATGCCTAGCGTGCCGGCAATGCTGTGCTGAATCGCAGACTTGTACGGAGCCAGCTTGGGAGCTTGTGCAATCACGGTGCAATCGACATTGACGAGTTGCCATCCGGCTGCGCGCACACGCGCCACGGCCTCGGCGAGCAGCGCCCTGGAGTTGACCCCCTTGAAGCGCTCGTCGGTGTCAGGAAACATCTCACCAATGTCGCCCAGACCAGCTGCACCGAGTAGAGCATCTGTAATGGCGTGCAGCAGCACATCAGCATCGGAATGGCCGAGCAAGCCGGTGGGGTGTGCGATTTCCACACCGCCGAGCACGAGTTTGCGACCCGGTACGAGTGCGTGCACATCAAAACCCTCGCCTACTCTGAAATCCATACGGTCAATCCTTTTCAATCATTACTTGAGTCGCAGCGCAGCATGGCCTCGGCCAACGCCAGGTCATCGACGTAGGTCACTTTGAAGTTGCGCATACTGCCCGGTACCAGCCGTGGTGAATACCCGGCCAGTTCCATTGCCCTGGCTTCATCGGTTACAGCATGGCCAGCGGCCTGCGCTGCGTCAAGCGCAGCAGTCAGCGCTCCAAGCTTGAACATCTGCGGCGTTTGTGCAAGCCAATGGCCCTCGCGGGCCATCGTGCCGATGCTGCGGCCTGCCTGCTCGCGCTTCAACGTGTCGGGTAGCGGCAAGGCCAGCAAACCACCTACATCATCTTCAACGCATTCCTGGATGAGCCGCTGCACCAGCCCAGCGGTAATACCGCAACGCGCGGCGTCGTGCACCAGCACCCAGTCACTGGCATGAGCACCCTGCTCTACTAGCCACTGTAGGCCGTTGCGCACGCTCTGCGCGCGGGTTGTACCACCGCATCGTGCCACGTCAACCGGCAGGCCCGACAACACGGCCTGCGCTTCAGTGTCCGCAGCGGCAACTACCACACATACTCTTGCCAGCTCAGGCACCATGAGCAGCACTTCAACCGTCCAGCGCACCAAGGGTTTGCCTGCAAGC
>CAYSMM010000036.1:5970-12330 GCA_964432095.1 uncultured Burkholderiaceae bacterium
CACGAGCGCATGCAGTTGTGGTGCGCGTTGCACGTCGTTCATGAGGCGGATTGTAAAATCGCACTGTACGCGCCCCCACCCTCGTGGCTGGGCGCTGTTTTTGTTGTGTATTCACGATGCTTGATTCGATTCCGAAACTCAACCCTGGCAAACGCCATGTCATCGCACGGCCACCCGGCTCGGCAGATGCAATGCTCATCGCACGTTATGTGCGCGATCGAGAGGTGCCGCTGCTGCTGGTGATTGTCGCCGACGCAGCCGATGCCGAGCGGCTTGCGGCGGAAATCGCATGGTTCGATCCCCAGCTTGCCACCTGCACCTTTCCGGATTGGGAAACCCTGCCCTACGAGACCTTCAGCCCGCATCAGGATTTGGTGTCCGAACGGCTAGCAACGCTGTGGCGCATTCACAAGCAGGCGGTTCGTATCGCCATCGTCCCGGCGACGACGGCACTCACCCGTTTGGCTCCGCCCGAATTTCTGGCAGCCTACACCTTCCGCTTCAACCAGGGCGAGACACTCGACGAAGCTGCGCTGAAGTCGCAGCTCAGCTTTGCCGGCTATGAGCATGTGAGCCAAGTGGTTCGACCCGGTGAGTATGCTGTACGTGGCGGACTGATCGACCTCTATCCCATGGGCAGTGCGGTGCCTTATCGCGTAGATTTGTTCGGCAATCAGATCGACAGCATCCGCACCTTTGACCCCGACACGCAACGCAGTCTATACCCTGTCAAGCAGGTACAACTGCTGCCGGGACGAGAGTTTCCTCTTGACGAAAAAGCGCGTAAGGCGTTTCGCAGCCGCTTTCGTGAGGCGTTTGAAGGCGACCCGACCAAGAGCGTGATTTACAAAGACATTGGCAATGGGCTTGCGTCAGCCGGTATCGAGTACTACCTGCCGCTGTTCTTTGAGCGCACAGCCAGCATGTTCGAGTACGTGGGCGCACAGTCACAAGTGCTATTGCATGGTGACGTGCAGGCGCAAATCGCGCAATACCTCAAAGATGCGCAGGAACGCTACAAACTGCTGCGCCATGATCGCGAGCGCCCCTTGCTCGCGCCTGAGCAACTGATGTTGCGTGAGGAGGAGTTCTTCGCCGTTGCGGGCGGCCATGCCCAACTAGTAATGCGCGGCAAGGGAGAGTCGTACTTTTCTGCGCTTCCCGATGTGGCGGTGAATCACAAGGCTGACGACCCGCTCGCAGCCTTGCGACGGGTTCTCGCGAGTCATCAACGAACCCTGCTTTGCACAGAATCAGCGGGCCGGCGCGAGAGCGTACTTGAGTTTTTGCGCGAACATGGCATAGAGCCCCCCGCTCTTGATTCATACGATGCTTTTGCCAGCGGCACTCAACCGGTTGCGATAGCGGTGGCGCCACTGGCAGCGGGCATTGCTCACGATGGTATCAACCTCATTACTGAAACCGAGCTATTCGCACTCACGCCGACACAGCGCAAGCGTAAACGCAATGAGCAAGCTACTAGCGTTGAAGCGTTGATTCGTGATTTGTCGGAACTGAACTTCGGGGATCCCGTCGTACACGTCGGTCACGGAATCGGCCGCTATGCTGGACTGGTCACACTGTCGCTGAGTGATGGTGAACCGAGTGAGTTCCTGCATATCAAGTATGCGCAGGATGCGTCGCTGTATGTGCCAGTTGCGCAAATGCACCTGGTGGGCCGCTATACCGGCGTGAGCCCTGCCGAAGCGCCTCTGCACACGCTTGGATCCGGTCAATGGGAGAAAGCCAAGAAAAAAGCAGCACAGCAGGTATACGACACCGCGGCAGAGTTGCTCAATTTGTATGCACGGCGCTCAACGCGGCAGGGTCATGCGTTTCGCTTCAGCCCGCACGACTACGAAAAATTCAGCGCAAGCTTTGGCTTTGAAGAGACACCGGATCAGCGTGCCGCGATTCATGCCGTCGTGCAGGACATGGTGGCCGGCAAACCCATGGACCGACTGGTGTGCGGTGATGTGGGTTTTGGCAAAACAGAAGTTGCCCTACGCGCTGCGTTTGTAGCCGTGATGGGTGGAAAGCAGGTGGCCGTGCTTGCCCCCACCACACTGCTGGCCGAGCAGCATTGCGAAACCTTCAAGAACCGCTTCGCAGACTGGCCGGTGAAGATTGCCGAGATGAGCCGCTTTCGCTCGCAAAAAGAGATCAATACCGCGCTCAAGGGCCTGGCCGACAGCAGCGTGGACATCGTCATTGGCACGCATAAGCTGTTGTCCAAAGATACGCATTTCAATAATCTCGGTCTGGTCATCATCGACGAGGAGCACCGCTTCGGCGTTCGGCACAAAGAGGCACTCAAAGCTCTGCGCAGTGAGGTGGACGTGCTGACCCTGACCGCCACGCCGATTCCACGGACGCTCGCAATGGCGCTCGAGGGGCTTCGCGAACTCAGCGTGATCGCCACTGCGCCGCAAAAGAGGCTGGCCATCAAAACCTTTGTACGCAATGAGAGCGATGCGGTGATGCGCGAGGCGATTTTGCGCGAGCTCAAGCGCGGCGGGCAGGTGTACTTTTTGCACAATGAAGTAGACACCATACTCATGCGCAGGGACAAGCTGGTTGCGCTTGTGCCTGAGGCACGTATTGCTGTGGCTCACGGACAGATGCCTGAGCGCGAGCTCGAGCGCGTGATGAAAGACTTCGTGGCGCAGCGCTACAACCTGCTGCTGTGCACCACCATCATCGAGACGGGCATTGATGTACCCAGCGCCAACACCATCATCATGCATCGCGCCGATAAGTTCGGCCTTGCACAACTTCACCAGTTGCGCGGCCGCGTCGGCCGCAGCCATCACCAGGCTTACGCCTATCTGATGGTCAATGACCTTCACGCCCTCACCAAACAGGCGCAGCAGCGGCTGGAGGCGATTCAAAGCATGGAGGAATTGGGCTCAGGCTTTTATCTGGCGATGCATGATCTGGAAATTCGCGGCGCTGGCGAGGTGCTGGGCGAAAGCCAGAGCGGCGACATGCATGAGGTTGGGTTTCAGTTGTACAACGACATGCTGGGCGAAGCCGTACGCGCGCTCAAGGCCGGGCGCGAGCCCGATTTGCTCAACCCGCTGTCGGCCACTACCGAGATCAACCTGCACACACCGGCATTGTTCCCTGATGATTTTTGTGCCGATGTGCATGTGCGCCTGGGGCTGTACAAGCGCTTGGCTTCCTGCGAGACCGACAGCCAACTCGAGGCGATGATCGAGGAGATCGTCGATCGCTTCGGCCGACTGCCACCGCCCGCGCAAGCCCTGGTAGACGTGCACCGGTTGCGGCTGGCTGCCAAGCCCTATGGTGTGCAGAAGATCGATGCCAGCCCCAAGGTGACGCTCATCACCTTTCGCCCGAACCCACCGGTGGATGCGATTCAAATCATCTCCATGGTGCAGAAGAACCGCTACATCAAACTGGCCGGGCAGGACCGCCTGCGCGTGGAGCGTGAAACACCCGATGCCAAGGCTCGCGCGCAACTGGTGCGCGACGTGCTGCGCCAGCTTGGACAACCCAAACCTGAAAGGCTGGCTGCATGACGTCTCGCTACCGATACGCAGACTTCAAACTGCTCGCGATGGACATGGATTCCACGCTCATCAACATCGAGTGCGTAGACGAGATCGGCGCGGCCGTTGGCAAAAAGGCCGAGGTTGCGGCCATCACCGAAGCTGCAATGCGCGGTGAGATCGCCGACTACGCCGAAAGCCTGCGGCAGCGCGTGGCATTACTGCAAGGCGTGAGCGAGCAGGCGCTGCAAGATATTTACGACCATAAGCTGCAGCTCAACCCAGGCGCCGAGCGGCTACTGAGCGCAGCACGCGCTGCAGGCTGGAAGACGCTACTCGTGTCGGGAGGGTTCACATTTTTTACGGAGCGCTTGAAGGCAAGGCTCAAACTGGACTACGCACATTCCAACGTACTTGAAGTGCGTAGCGGTAAGCTCACTGGCCGCCTCGTGGGCGATATCGTTGACGGCGAGGGCAAGCGCCGCGCGGTGCAAGCAGTATGCAACAGCCTGAACTGCACTCCTGCCAACGCAGTGGTGATGGGCGACGGATCTAACGACTTGCCCATGATGCGCGTTGCCGGCCTGAGCGTAGCCTACCACGCCAAGCCTGCTGTGCGCGCCGAGGCAACGCTTGCCATCGACAACGCGGGCCTCGATACCCTGCTTGATTACTTCGAACCCAATACCTGACCTGTATGGAGATGCACCCATGATTCAACGCCACGGCACCACTGCACGCTGGAGTGAGTCTTGCGTGCACAACGGTGTGGCCTATCTCGGCGGCCAACTGGCAGACGACACTACCCAGGGCTTTGCGAGCCAGATCGCGCAGACGCTTGCAGCGATAGACCGTGCGCTCGCCATGGCCGGCAGCGACAAGTCGCAGTTACTTACCGCAACGATCTACATGAGCGACTTGAGCTACATGCCCGAGCTGAACGCTGCATGGGAGGCATGGCTGCCCATGGGCTGTGCGCCGGGCCGCACCACGGTCAAGGCCGAGATGGTAGATCCACACTGCATGGTGGAGATCACAGTGATCGCGGCCATTGGTGCGTCACACTCAGGCATGCATCGTGTTATGGAAGGTTTGTAATGCATTCATGAAACGTGAATAAACCTTATACTCCGTATTCTATACAACCTTGTCTGGTAATATCGAGTCAATTTAATGCAATATAGTGCTGTTAGTATCAAGATTTGGCATTTGGTGGTAAGTGCTCAGTGAGCGA
The DNA here is from genome assembly GCA_964432095.1 of uncultured Burkholderiaceae bacterium. Taxonomy (GTDB): domain Bacteria; phylum Pseudomonadota; class Gammaproteobacteria; order Burkholderiales; family Burkholderiaceae_C; genus CAYSMM01. The sequence continues at coordinate 10,720 of CAYSMM010000036.1, forward strand.
CCGCTTGAGATCGGCAATCAAATCGGTCACCACCTCCAGTCCGATCCAGAACCGCACGACATGGCCAGGCAATTGTTCTGCCGTCAGCGGCCGCATGGCAGCGATGTTGTAGGGCACCACCAGGCTCATCGGTCCGGCCCATGAATAGCCAATCTTGAACAGCTCGAGCGCATCTACAAACGCATCCACTTGTGCTTGCGTGTAGTGTGCATCGATCAGCACGCTGAACAGCCCGGCGGCGCCGGTGAAGTCACGCTGCCAGTTCTCGTGCCCTGGGCAACTCTCAAACGCAGGGTGTAGCACGCGCGAGACTTGCGGCTGATGCGCCAACCATGCCGCCACCTCGCGGCCGGCCTTGTCGCTGGCGGCGTAGCGCAACCTCATGGTGGGCAAACTTCGCAGCACCAGGTACACATCATCGGGGCTCACACCGAAACCCAGGCGCATGTGCGCAAACTTGAGTGTTTGATGCAGCACCTCGTTGCAGGTGGTCACACTACCCATCAGCAAGTCTGCCGCGCCGGCTTGAAACTTCGTCAGCGCCTGAACCGACACGTCCACCCCATGATCAAACGGCTTGAATGCCAATCCTGCGCCGTAGGTGTTGTCGAATGCCGTGATTACGCTGTGCTGCTTGGCGGCCCGAACCAGCGCAGGCACATCGGGCACCTCCATAGTCACCGAACCTGGCGCCTCGATCCAGATCAATCGGGTATTCGCGTTGAAGCGCAGATTGGTTGCTTGCATGGGGTCATACAGGCGGGACGCGATGCCGTAGTTGGAAAGCAGAATTTCGCACTGCTCGCGGTTAGGGCCGTAACCGTTTTCGGGAATCAACACCTCGTCGCCTGCCTTGAGCAGCGCGAGGTTGACCAGCGAGATCGCTGCCAGCCCCGACGGACACAGCAGGCAGTGGCGTGCGCCTTCGATCTGGGCCAGTTGCAACTCCAGCATAAAGCTCGTGGGCGTGCCGCGAAGGCCGTAGGTATAGCTGAATTCATCTTTCCAGCTGCGTGCGCGCATCTCGGCAACACTTGGAAAAATGACCGTGGATGCGCGATGCACCGCAAACGGGACGGCGTCAAAGCCATCGGGTGGAAGTAGTACGGGGTGGATGAGGTGTGTTTGATCGGCCATACTGCCATTTTGCAATGTCGACACATCAATCGCACACAATCATGCCAAATCGCACCGAACCACAGTTTCATTTTCACGATTTACCACACGGCGTTCGCCTGCATGCGGCGCATTGGGGAGACCCATCGAGGCCGCTGATGTTGTTTCTACATGGCTTTCCTGAGTTTTGGTACGCCTGGCGTAACCTGGCGCCAATGCTTGCAGACCGCTACCACTGCGTCGCACCGGATTTACGCGGTTTCAATTTGTCGTCACACCCTGTAGAAGTGAGCGAGTACAAGGCACACAAAGTGCTGCAAGATTTTCTGGAGTTGACGCAGTTGCTCGGCAAGAAGGAGTTGATACTGGTGTCGCACGACTGGGGCGGTGCCGTTGGCTGGGCCTGGACGATTGCGCAAAGCAATCCTGGTATGGGCTTGCCCTCCATGGTGCAGCGACACATCAGCATCAACTCACCGCATCCGGCCACATTCG
>CAYSMM010000037.1:0-12193 GCA_964432095.1 uncultured Burkholderiaceae bacterium
ACGAAGCTCGCGCCCGCGTCGATGATGCGCTCTTGCACGCTCTTGGCGGAGAAGCCGCCAAACACCACGCTGTGCGTGGCACCGATGCGCGCACAGGCCTGCATGGCAATCACGCCCTCAATGGTCATGGGGATGTAGATGAGCACGCGGTCGCCCTTGGCCACGCCAAGGCCTTTGAGTCCGTTAGCGAACTTGCACACGCGCTCATGAAGCTGGCGATAGGTAACGCTGCTCACAGCGCCGTCGTCGGCCTCGAAAATGATGGCCGTCTTGTCGGCATTACCGTTGGTGAGGTTGCGGTCCAGGCAGTTGTAGCTGGCGTTGAGCTTGCCGTCTTCAAACCACTTGTAAAACGGCGCGTTGGCCTCGTTGAGCACCTGGGTAAAAGGCTGCTTCCAGTCGAGATGCTCACGTGCCAGCCTCGCCCAAAAGCCTTCGTAATCCCGTTCGGCCTCGGCACAAAGGGCCTTGTAGGCGGCCATACCGGAGATCGCAGCCCCCTGCGTCAGTGCGGCGGGCGGATCGAACAAGCGGTTTTCCTGCAATACAGATTCAATGTTGGACATCTCTCACTCCAAGATATCGTTGTTAGGTCGATCGCAGCAATATTTCACACTACGGTAGCGCTTGAGCCTTACGGCGCTCTGACGTTTGGCCTGTACGCCCTACACTACACCTATGATCTGCAGGTCTGCGCTTGCAGCAGATCTTTACCTGATCCACGGCATACCACCCGTAACGATAACGCCCATGCCCCCCACTGCGCAAACCCATCATGCCGACGCTCAAGCAGGCCAGCAGAAAACGCTGCGCGTGCTGGCAGCTTTGGGCATCGTTCTGGTTGTGCTCACCTCACTGCTGACTCTCGGGATGCTGGTGGTGTATCAAAGAAATAATGCCACTCAAGAGCAGCTAGTTAAGCTGGAGGCCGAACGTGACGCAGCACTTGCCGTGCAACTTTACAGTGCACAGATGCAAAGCCGCCAGCTGGCCTACCTGATGCAGTTATTCGCCGAGCGGGCGGACTTTGCGCAAGCCACCGAAGCACACAGCGAGTTTGTGTCGGCCCGCAACGCTCTGGCCGAACAACTGCCCAGCCTGCGGTCGGTCCAGCCTGGCTCTGCCCTGCACGAGCAAGCGACGCGGCTGTTCGTGGAGTTCGACAAGTTTCTGACGGCCGATATGGCTTTGACCACGGCCTTGAGCAAAGCCGGAACTTCGGTGAGAGACCTCGAAGTTGTCCAGCTTTCGCAGCAAGCGCAGCTCATCTCTGCCGGCATCAGTGCATCGGCAGAACTAGCTAGCAATGATGCACGCGCCAAGGCATCGCTGGCAGCGAATGTCATGGACAAACGGCGCGCGCAGCTGGCTACTGTAGCCATGGCGCTTGCCGGCGCAATGCTGGCACTGCTGTCGATCGGTACCTTGATGTTGCGCCGCTTTGCGCAGACCAACAAGCGTCTGCTGTCTGAACTGGAGCATTTGTCTCTGCAAGACCCCCTCACGGGTTGCGCTAACCGCCGGGCGTGGAATGCCGCCATCAAGCGCGAGCTAAATCGCACACGTAACTCAAACCAGTGTCTAGCAATTGCTGAGCTTGATTTGGACTCCTTCAAGCAGTACAACGACCTGCACGGGCACGCCAAGGGCGATGCTTTGCTCAAACGGTTTGTGGAATGTGCGCAGGGCGTAATCGGCCCTAACGAAATGCTCGCCCGCCTGGGCGGTGAAGAGTTCGCTGTACTCATGCCCAACGCCCGCGCCAGCGAGCTGGCGCTGCGGGTGGACATCATCCGGCATGTGTTCTCCTCCAGCGGCAACTTCTCTGCCGGGATTGCCGAGTCCATGCCAGGTGACACGGTGGATACGCTGTTCGCCCGCGCCGACGCAGCGCTTTACGACGCCAAACGCAGCGGGCGAAACTGTTCGGTGGTCGTGACCGGCGCAGCCAAAACGTCGGCTCAATCAGGTTCGGGCTGATCATGAACTGAGGCCATCCAAGAGCCGTCCTTTAAGCCACCCTGTGGGCCACCTTGCAAGCCGCTGTGGTCTCATGTGTGGCCAGTAGAATGCCGGCACCGTCTTCAACACAGTGAGCCGTGCCCATGACTCAAGCCTCTACAGATTCAAACTCGCAGGCGCCGCGCGCGCTACGCCCGTTGCCTAATTTCATTTTCATGAGCCGTTGGCTGCAGCTGCCGCTGTACCTGGGCCTGATCGCCGCGCAAGGCGTGTACGTTTATCACTTTTGGGTCGAATTGGTACACCTGCTCGAAGCGGTGTTCGGCAATCAACAGGCCTTGACAATTTTGATCGACAGCATTGGCTACGACCTCAACATCTACGATAAAGCCGGCGCGGTGATTGGACAAAAAACGCCGGCACTGAATGAGACCATCATCATGCTGGTGGTGCTGGCGCTGATCGACGTGGTGATGATCTCCAACCTGCTGATCATGGTGATCGTAGGGGGCTACGAAACTTTCGTCAGCCGCATGCATCTGCAATCGCATCCCGACCAGCCCGAGTGGCTGAGCCATGTGAACGCCAGCGTGCTGAAGGTGAAACTGGCCACGGCCATCATCGGCATCAGTTCTATTCATCTACTCAAAACCTTCATCAACGCGGCCAACTACAGCGAGAAGGTGCTGCTCTGGCAAACGCTGATTCATATCACCTTCCTGTTCTCGGCGCTAGCCATTGCGCTGTGCGACCGGGTGATGCAGCCCTCGGAGCATGCCGCCAAGCTGCGCGACGGTCGAAGCAATAATGACTGATATCTCTGCCTAGCCATCGCCATGCTAACCACTACTATTCAGCAAGCCGATCTCATCGAGTCCGTCGCGGCTGCATTGCAGTACATCAGCTACTACCACCCGGCCGACTACATCAGCCACCTCGCTCGCGCCTATGAGCGCGAGCAAAGTGCCGCAGCCAAGGATGCGATTGCGCAAATCCTCACCAACAGCCGCATGTGCGCCGAGGGCCACCGGCCCATCTGCCAAGACACCGGCATCGTCAATGTGTTCATGGACATTGGCATGGACGTACGCTTTGAGGGCTTCACCGGCAGCATCGAGGACGCAGTGAACGAAGGCGTACGACTGGGCTATAACAACCCCGACAACAAGCTGCGTGCCAGCATCGTGGCCGACCCGCAATTCGAGCGCAAGAACACCAAGGACAATACGCCAGCTGTGGTGCACATGCGCGTGGTGCCCGGCAACACCGTGAGTGTGCAGGTGGCGGCCAAGGGCGGCGGCAGCGAGAACAAGAGCAAGTTTGTGATGCTCAACCCAAGTGACTCATTGGTGGACTGGGTGCTCAAAACCGTACCCACCATGGGTGCAGGCTGGTGCCCGCCAGGCATGCTGGGCATAGGCATTGGTGGCACCGCCGAGAAGGCGATGCTGATGGCCAAAGAGTCGCTGATGGACAGCATAGACATGTATGAGCTGCTGCAGCGCGGCCCGCAGAACAAGACCGAGGAGTTGCGCGTCGAGCTGTACGAAAAGGTCAATGCACTGGGCATCGGTGCACAGGGCCTGGGCGGACTCACCACCGTGCTCGACATCAAGATCAAGATGTACCCCACGCATGCGGCCAGCAAGCCAGTGGCGATGATCCCCAATTGTGCTGCCACGCGCCATGCGCATTTCGTGCTCGACGGCAGTGGCCCCGTGTACATCGAGCCGCCCTCGCTCGACCTGTGGCCCAACGTGTATTGGCAGCCCGACGTGAAAAAAAGCAAGCGCGTGGATTTGAATACACTTACGAAAGCCGAGGTCGCGTCATGGAAGCCCGGCGACACATTGCTGCTCAATGGAAAGATGCTCACGGGCCGTGACGCCGCGCATAAACGCATCCAAGACATGCTGGCCAAAGGCGAGAAGCTGCCAGTGGACTTTACCAACCGCGTGATCTACTACGTCGGCCCGGTAGACCCGGTGCGTGACGAGGTGGTCGGCCCCGCAGGCCCCACCACGGCCACACGCATGGACAAGTTCACCGAGATGATGCTGGCACAAACCGGCCTGATCGGTATGGTGGGTAAGGCCGAGCGCGGGCCAGCCGGTATCGACGCGATCAAAAAGCACAAGAGCGCCTACCTCATGGCCGTGGGCGGCGCGGCCTACCTCGTGGCCAAGGCCATCAAGCAAGCCAAGGTGGTGGGCTTTGCCGATCTGGGTATGGAAGCGATATACGAGTTCGATGTGAAAGACATGCCGGTGACGGTGGCCGTAGACGCCGAGGGCACCTCGGTGCACAAAACCGGTCCCGCCGAATGGCAGGCGAAGATCGGCAAGATACCGGTTGCCGCTTCGTAAATCAATATACTCATTTGTGTAATATGCCTTTTCTGCACTACTAGAAAGCAGTAAAGGCATTACACTCTATTGAGTATCATCATTAATATCAATACTTCTATCGCGTCCGGTGTTTACATGCGGTCGAACACTGCAATGCTTTCCACATGAGAGGTCTGTGGAAACATGTTCACCACGCCCGCGTGCGTGAGCATGTAGCCCGCATGATGCACGAGCAAGCCTGCGTCCCGTGCGAGGGTGGCCGGGTTGCAGCTCACGTACACGATACGTACAGGCAATAGCGCGCGGTCTGCGTCGCTGCCTTCTTCGTGCAATGCCGTGGCCGCCTTGGCCAAGGCCAACGCACCCTCGCGCGGCGGATCCACCAGCCACTTGCGGGCCGCTCCCCAGGTTTTGAGGTGGCCTGCGTCGATCTCAAACAGATTGCATGGCGCGAATGCGGTGCGTTGCTGCAAACCGTTGAGTTGCGCGTTGGCCGCGGCGCGCGCCACCAGCACCTCGCTGCCCTCCAGGCCCAGCACCTGCTGCGCACGCGTTGCAATGGGCAGCGTGAAGTTGCCGAGGCCGCAAAACCAGTCGATCACGCGCTCATGCGGCTGCAACTGCAACAGTTTGAGCGCGCGCGACACCAGCACGGTGTTGACGCGGTGGTTCACCTGCGTAAAGTCTGTTGGCTTGAACGGCATGGCCACGTCAAACTCGGGCAGCGCATAGGCCAACTGCGACGGCTCATCATCCAGCGTGTGCACGCTGTCTGGCCCTTTGGGCTGCAGCCACCACTGCACGCCATGCGTGTGTGCAAATTCGCGCAGCCGAGCTGTGTCGTCGCGCGTCAACGCCACCAGATGCCGCAGTACGAGTGCAATGTGCAAGCCGCCTTGCGATTCGCCACAGGCCAGCTCGATTTGCGGGAAGCGGTCGGGCACACTCAGGCTGGCAATCAACCCGCGCAGCGGCATGAGTAAATCACTGACCCTCGGCGGCAGAATTTCACAATGCTGCATGTCGGCCACATAGCTCGACCCGCGTTCATGAAAGCCGACCAGTACCCCGCCCTTCTTGGGGACGACACGCACCGTAAGACGCGCACGGTAGCGATAGCCCCAGGGCTCGCCCTGCAACGGGCGCAACAGGGTTTGCGCTTTGACCCTGCCGAGGTGCCAGAGGTTGTCTTCGAGGGTGCGCTGCTTGATGGCGACTTGCGCTGCAGCATCGAGATGCTGCATGCTGCAACCGCCACAACTGCCGGGGGCAATACCGGCGTACTCGCACTTGGGTGCCACGCGCAGCGTCGACTCGCGCAGCACCTCAACAGCGCGTGCCTTCTCCCACGCGGCCTTACTGCGCAGCGTCTCGGCAATCACGCGCTCACCCGGTAACGCACCGTCGATGAACACCACCTTGCCGTCGTCAGTGTGCGACACGCCTTGCGCATCGAGGTCGAGTGACTCAACGAGGTATTCGCGACGCACGGGCTCTCTTTGCTTATCAGAGCGTCTCATTCAAAACTTTCCGAATCAACACCGGCACACGCTAAGACAGGAGATTTTCCATTGAGACGCCGAGGCACAGGGGAATAAGAAATGAGGTACTGAAGCAGCATGTGGTGAAATCTATCCTGGTGTTTGTGTGTCTGTTTGGAGCGTCCTCGCTTTCTCCTCACTCAGGCACTGGGTCACCACTCAAAGTCCAAGCAGCTGCATACTCTTTCCAGTGTGGCTCGTTTTCTGATCGAATTTGATCAGATACGAACTTGACCTCTTCCGAGTACTCCTTTGCCGTGAAGCCACCGCGCATCAACTGAAAGCGGCAGTACAGCAAATAGGTGTTCATCACGTCCGTCTCGCAATAGCGGCGGATGTTATCGATTTCGCCGGCCTGATACGCATCCCACACCTTGCTGCCATCGATACCGAGCTTACCCGGAAAGCCGCAGATTTTGGCCAGCGCATCCAGCGGCGCGTTGGCGCGTGACTGATACAGCGCAAGCAAATCCATCAGGTCGAGGTGGCGCATGTGATAGCGGCTGATGTAGTTGTTCCACTTGTACTCGCGATCGTCCTCGCCCATGTCCCAGTATTTGTTGGCGATCACGCCGTTGGCCAGCGCACGGTAGTGCAGCACGGGCAAATCGAACCCGCCGCCGTTCCAGCTGACGAGTTGCGGTTGATGCTGCTCGATGATGTCGAAAAAGCCCTGCACGCATGCAGCCTCTTCGCCGCCGTGGTTGACGAAGGATTTGACCTTCAAGCCCTTGGCGCCACGCAGCACGCAACTGATCACGGCCACCTTGTGCAGGTAGTGTGGCAAGAAGTCGCTTTGCCCGTCTTCTTTACGCTTTGCCTGCACCTGCGATACGGCGTCGGCGTCGTTGAGGTTGGCGTCTGCAAGCCCGAGGGCGCGCAGCGCGTGCGCGTCGGGAATGGTTTCGATGTCAAAAACAAGTACGGGCCAGGCCATGGCAGGAGTCACAATCGGATAGTCAGCGAAGCTGTGATTGTGACAGCGGCAGTCACACCATGATTGAAATTACGTACTCAATAACCTATGCATTGTTTTCTCTTTGAGCGATAACCAGCGAAGGTTGTATAGTTACCAGAGTATCGTGCCTCTAAAGGAGATCGAGCCTGAGCCCCTCGCGCTGGATCATGCGCTTGAGCTTGTTGAGCGCCTCCTGCTGGATTTGCCGAACGCGCTCGCGTGTGAGATGCAGTCGCTCGGCCAGTGACTCCAGTGTCAGTTCGTCTTGACCATGCATGCCGAAGCGCGCCTCGACAACCTCGCGCTCGCGAGCGCTCAAGCTGCGCAGCCATACGTCCATGTGGCGCTGCGTCTCATGGCCTTGCGCCTGCCACTCCGGGTCTGCGGATTCATCCGTGGCCACAAAGTCATTGAGCGTTTCACCGCCATCGCTTTCAAGCGGCGCGTCCAGCGACAAGGGCCTGTCAGACATGGCCAGCAGGTCGGACACCTTGTCGAGGGTAAAGCCGGTCAGCGAGGCAATATCTTCGTGCGTCACGCCATTGGTACCTCGCGCGGCTGCGGCTTGCTCCAGGTGCGTGCGTGCCTTGAGCACCGTGCTGACCTCGCGGATCACGTGCAGCGGCAGGCGTACTGTGCGCGCCTGCTGCACGAGTGCGCGTTCGACGTTCTGGCGAATCCACCATGAAGCGTAGGTGGAGAAGCGGAAACCGCGCTCCGGCTCGAACTTGCCGATGGCATGAATGAGCCCGAGGTTGCCCTCCTCAATCAAGTCGGCCAGGCTCACGCCGCGACCCGCGTAACCCTTGGCAATGCTCACCACCAGGCGCAGATTGCGCTCTATCATCATTTGGCGTGCTTGAAAGTCACCTTCTTTGGCACGTAAGGAGATGTCAAGCTCCTGCTCGGGGGTCAGTAGCTCGTGCTTACGAATATCCAGCAAGTAGCGCTGCAGCGCATCGTTGCCTGCATCGTCAGGCGGGTCATCCTCTGCCTGGCCGTTGACACGTGTCGCTGAATTGACTTGAGCGAATACGGCCGTTACTTCGGCGGTATCAGCGTCTTGCGGCGCTGTTGTAGCAAAGATATCGTTATTATTGTTCGGTGTTGCTTCGCGTTCCAACTCAGTATCATGTGCCTCGGTGACGCTGGAGTGATGCCCAATATTCGCGCCGTGATGTTGAGCGCGAGTACGAGCTTTCATGAATTACGTTACCTCGACGGCAGCCACTTGCTCGGGTCAACCGGCTTGCCTTGTCTACGAATTTCAAAATGAAGTTTGACTCTCTCTGCATCGCTTTGCCCCATCTCGGCAATGCGTTGCCCCCTCTTGACCGTATCGCCCTCTTTCACCAGCAGGGCATTGTTATGTGCATACGCCGATAGATAGACGTTGTTGTGCTTGATGATGACAAGGTTTCCGTAACCGCGCAATCCCGAGCCTGCATACACCACGCGTCCGTCGCCAGCAGCCAGCACCGGATCGCCCAGCTTGCCAGCGATATCAATGCCCTTGTTCTTCGCTTCGTCAAAACCTTGCACCACCTGGCCCGACGCAGGCCAGGCCCAATTGACCGGTTCGTCGCTCTGGCTGCCGCTGGCGGGCTGAGGCGCTGGCGCAGGTGCTGGTGCTGGTGCTGCTGCGACAGGCGCAGAGGCGGCAGGCGTGGCCGCCACGGGCGCACTGGCGCCGGTCAGCGGCTTGCTTTCAACCTTGGAAGGCGCAACAGGGCGCGTAGCGACCGCTTCACCTGGGGGTGGGGCTACGCGCAGCACCTGCCCGACCTCAATGGCGTTGGGGTTCTCGATATTGTTCCAGCGCGCGACGTCGCGCCACGCCTGCCCGCTATCGAGCGAAATGCGATACAGCGTGTCGCCCTGCTTGACGGTGTAAAAGCCGGGCTGCCCGGCCTTGTCGGCAAACTGGCCCGAAGGTGTCGATGTGGCTGCAGGGGCCCCCACTGCGCCACTACCGGGTTGAGTCACTGCTGTGGGGCGACTGCCCGAACGGTCTTCGATCGGCGCGGCAATCTTGCTTGTTGCGCAGGCGCCGAGCACAACAGTAGCGCTGAGCAAAGCGGTTGCACGCAAAAATGTGCTTGGATAGATGCGATTCGTCATCGTTCGATTAACCCGTATTCGACAGTTACTTGCGTCCTGATTGTAAGGGTACGAACCTCACTACCTCCAGGAACTCCTGCCGGTAATCCAGAGGCGTAGAACCACTGCCCACGCGGACCACGCGCAGCAGTCGCTGGTCATCTTCTCCAACGGGCGTGACGAGCACGCCGCCAACATTGAGCCGCGCATACCACACGGGCGGCACCGCTGCCGCGCTTGCTGCACTGACGCTGGCGTCGAACATGCCGTAACTTTCTGGCAAATGCGTTGCATCTGCGTGAATCAGATGTAGATTTGGCAGCCGCAGTTCACGCAGGTTGACAATCGCCTTCTCATGCAAGCCGCGGATGCGTTCGATGGAGTACACCTCCACGCACAGCAGCGAGATGACAGCCGCCTGATAGCCGCAGCCCGTGCCTACGTCCAGCACGCGGCGCGGGGCCTGCATCTGGCCCAGTCCAATGGCTGCAAGCATGGTGGCCACGATGGATGGTGACGAGATGGTTTGCTCAAAACCAATGGGCAGCGCGGTATCTTCGTATGCCTGGCTTGCCAGCGCAGCGTCGATAAAGCGATGACGCGGCACGCGGCTCATCGCCTGCCAGATTGCGGCGTTGCCATAACCGCGCGCCTGTAACTGCTGCACCATACGCTGCCGGGCTGGAGCTTGTTCGTGATCAAAGCCGGCAAGTTGCGTGTTGGTTGCTGCAGCCGATTGGGCTGCAGCAGCAGGCGCAGGGGCTTGAGTTGCAGCAGTGCGCTTGGGGGCGTTGATCGCCGCAGGCGACGGCCCAAGCGTGGGGGCGGGTTTGCGCGCAACGAGCGCTGGCGCTGGCTCGATGCGCGCCGGAAAGCGCCGCTCTCGATTTCCAGCCGGGGGCGGTTTACCGCTCATCTCGTGCACTTCAAGGCTATTAAGCCGTCAATTGCGCAAAGCGCTGCGCGAGTGAGCTCACGTCTGCGTGCGCGGTCAAGTCCACCTGTAGCGGTGTCACGCTCACATAACCCGCATTCACCGCAGCGAAATCGGTATCACCATCATCCTCACGTGCCTGGCCTGCGGGGCCTATCCAGTAGATCGGATCGCCACGCGGATTGGTTTGTTTGACCACCGGCTGGCTGGGATGGCGCTTGCCGAGCTTGCAAACACGCACGCCACGCAGCGCATCTGGCGCAAGGTTGGGCACGTTCACGTTCCACAAAATACCCTTGGGCTGACCGAGTGAGATCCAGCGCTCGACCATTTGTAGCGCGACAGCGCCGGCGGTGTCCAAGTGCTGCCAGCCTTTGTCCACCAATGACACGGCAATCGCCGGGATGCCGAACAAATGCCCCTCGATCGCCGCTGCCACCGTGCCCGAGTACAAAGTGTCGTCACCAAGGTTTGCGCCGTTGTTGATGCCGGAAATCACGAGATCGGGCGTGAAGTCGAGCAGTCCCGTCAGCGCGACGTGCACGCAATCGGCCGGCGTGCCATTGATATAGATATAGCCCTGATGCGAGCGATACACCGAGAGCGGACGACTGAGCGTAAGCGCGTTGGAGGTGCCGCTGGCGTTTTGCTCGGGCGCAACCACTACTACGCTGGCCGTGGCTGCAAAGCGGCGTTGCACATGCTCGTGCAGAGCGGCCAGGCCTGGTGCGAGGTAGCCGTCGTCATTGGCAAGCAAAATACGCATAGGCTCATTGTATGGGCCCTGTGCGACGATTCACTGCGTGCAGAACTTTTTTTGCCAGTCTGGTCGTAACAGCCATGACAACACAAACCCATGCCATGCTTTCATGCGCTGCACGCTTGCTGGTGGCCTGTTCACTGACCCTCGCGGCCCTTGCTCATGCCCAACCCGCTAGCCCTACGTCTGAGCAAGAGCAGCGACAGCTCCAGGGTTATGCAGACTATGCTGCCGGCAACTACGCTCTTGCTTACCGGCAGTTCATGAAAGCTGCACGCGACGGTATACGCGCTGCGCAATACAACGTGGCCATCATGACGCTGCGTGGCGAGGTCAAGCCCACACCTAGCAAGGCAGAGAACGCGCAAGCCATTGGCTGGTTGCGCAAATCAGCTAACGCAAACTTTCCCGAGGCGCAGTATGCGCTGGGCAAACTGTACGAAACCGGAGAACTGGTGCCGCGCGATTTGCGTGCAGCCTTTGGGTGGTACGCCAAGGCTGCTGAGCAATCGCACCTGGACGCGCAACTCGAGGTGCTCACGGCTTACCTGCTGGGCCGTGGGGTGAACCAGGACGCAGCGCTTGCAGCCAGCTGGGCCGAGAAGGCTGCCGTTGCGGGTGACACCGGCGCGCAGTATCTGCTGGCGGGCTTTTACGAGAGGGGCGAAGGCGTTACGGCCGACCTCAGCCGGGCACTGGAGTGGTACACCCAGGCCGCCCGCAGCGGCGACGCAGCCGCGGCAGCGCAGGCGCGCGAAGTCGCCAGGCGCATGCGAGACATGCAATAGATTACCCAATGAACTCTCATACTAATACCACTATATAGGCTTTACTGCTCTATCATCAACCAGTTATCGGCTTATACACTGTACTGTATTAATCGAATCTTCATATTGAAGAACGACTGACTGGCTGCATGGCAGCGACGACCGGCCGGAGCCGGCAGGGCTGCTGGGGTGGCGGCAGGCGTAGCGCTTGCATGAGCTAAACCGCGCAGGTGCGAAATCCCACGAAGATGTCGTCGCGGTGGGGCTCGTAGTAATTGCGGAACTGCGGGTAGCGCAATCGCGGGCTGGTGGCGAAGCTTGCACCGCGTACGCACTGATGCGTTTCAAACCACGGCTCGCTGTATTCGGCATACGGGTCGGCACTGAAGCCGGGGTAGGGCCTGAACGGCGTGGACGTCCATTCGAACACCTGGCCCCAGGCGAAGCCACGCCGCGCAGCCTGCATGGCGGCAACTTCCCATTCCACCTCGGTCGGCAGGCGGCGGCCCGCCCACTGTGCGTAGGCCTGTGCCTCGAACAGGGTGACATGACGCACCGGCTCCTCCAGCCCCACGCGTACGGCGCGGCCAAAGCGCTGCACCATGACCTGGCTGCGCGCATGCTCCACATACAGCGGCGCGGCGCGGCCCAGCACGGCCTGCTGTTGCTCACGCCATACGTTGCCATGCGTAGTCCACCACTGCGCATCGTCATAGCCGCCGTCTTGAATAAAGCCCAGATATTGCGCCCAGGTGACGGCCTGTGCATCGATCTCGAACTCCGGCACGCGCACCTCATGTGCCCACTTTTCGTTGTCGAAGCA
>CAYSMM010000038.1:0-12084 GCA_964432095.1 uncultured Burkholderiaceae bacterium
CGGTCGATCTTCACCAGCTCAGCCAGAGGGTCTTGCACGCGCCGCGCAATACTCACGGCACCACGCAGGCTCACGTCCAACTGCGGCAATTCCTGTGACGCGACCTCGCTGGCGCTATACACCGACGCACCGGCTTCACTCACCACCATCTTCATCAGGGAGTGTGACGGCTCATGCTGCTTGATCAGCTTGATGAGCTCAGCAGCCAGCTTGTCCGTCTCACGGCTGGCGGTTCCATTGCCAATTGCAATGAGTTGTACCCCATGCCTGGCGATTAAAGTACCTAGAGTATGCAGGCTTACCCGCACATCATTCTTGGGCTCGAAGGGATATACCGTTGCAGTATCAAGCAGCTTTCCAGTGCAGTCGACCACTGCAACTTTCACCCCCGTGCGTATGCCGGGGTCCAAACCCATCACCGTCTTGCTGCCAGCGGGCGCGGCCAAAAGCAGATCCCTAAGGTTCGCGCCAAACACTTTGATGGCCACCTCCTCGGCCGACTCACGCAGTCGAGTGAATAACTCGCGCTCGAGGCTCAGGGAGAGTTTCACCTTCCACGTCCAGCTGATGCATCGTTTGATGAAGTCGTCTGCCGCGCGGCCTTCGTGGCGCCAATTCAAATGCAATGCAATGCGGCCCTCTGCTGGGTTGAATGTTGCAGCATCACTAGTGCCGGGCTCTGGCAGTGTGAGCTTTACATCCAGCACTTCAAGCTGCCGCCCACGAAACACCGCCAGCGCGCGATGCGATGCCACCTTTGCCAACGGCTCGCTAAAGTCGAAATAGTCGCGGAACTTCTTGGCGCCGGCATCGTCAGCCTTATCCTCTCGCACCTGACTGGTCAACAAACCTGCACTCCACAACCAGTCGCGCAGACTCGCCAGCAATGCCGCGTCCTCAGCCCAGCGTTCACTCAAGATGTCGCGCACACCGTCCAGGCAAAGCTGTGCGCTGGAAAAATCTACTGGCTTACCCAGGGCATCTCGTACATCCGACTTGATTGCTGCGTCCACATATTTGGCGGCCTCTTGCAGCGGCACTAAACTCGGACAGGCGATCAACGCATCAGCCAGCGGTTCGAGCCCGGCCGCACGTGCAATCATGGCCTTGGTCATACGCTTGGGTTTGAACGGCAGGTAGAGATCCTCCAGTTCTTGTTTGGTCGCAGCAGTAGAAAACTGAGCCAGCAGAGCGTCTGTGAGTTTGCCTTGCTCCTGCACCGATGTAATGACGGCAGCTCGACGCTGCTCCAGCTCTCGCAAATACGCTAATCGTTCCTCGAGCGTACGCAGTTGTACGTCGTCAAGGCCGCCGGTCGCCTCTTTGCGGTAGCGGGCGATGAAGGGAACGGTAGCGCCCTCATCCAACAAACTGACGGCTGCCTCGACTTGCGTAGGCCTTGCGCTCAGCTCCGCTGCAAGCGTTTGAATAATTTTATGCTCTCTCGACATGATTTCAAAAATGCAAAAAGCGCCAGCAATAACTGGCGCTAAATACATTTTATCTGCTGTCCATCGTGCAGCCGGCATATGGCGTGTCATGGATGAAAAACTGTGACCCATGGCTACATGGATAGCTACAAGATAACTACAAGTACACGGCACCACCCCCAGTTGCCTTTCGAAATGCGAGAGACATTTCCGTACTGAGTGATTGCAGCAATGCACGCGGAGACAAACCAGTGAGTTCTCGCACTACACGGCTCATGTGCGACTGGTCGGCAAAGCCCACTTCCAGCGCAACGTCTGCCAGGCGCATACCGCCACGAGCAAGCCGCACCACGTGCTGGAGCCGTGCAGCCTGCCCCAACTGCTTGGGTGATACGCCCAACCAACGGTGAAAGTCACGCTCCAGCTGTCGCGCAGCAATTTTCTCTTGTGCGGCGACTTCACTCACCAGTAAATGCGGGTGCTCCACTATGGTCATCGCCGCATGCGCTGTTCGTTGTACCAGCACACTGTCTGAGCGAGAACCGAGAATGGTTTGCTCCAACCAGGCCGCGTAGCGCTGCAACTTCTCCTGCAGCCCCACGCCCCGTGCCACCGCATGCTCGATGAGTGTGGCTGTGCCGTCATCGAGCACACTAGCCAACGGGGCCTTGACCTTGGGCACGTCATACAGCGGCCTGCCCCGCAAAAGCCTCATCGCACCCAGGGGGGTGAGCAAAGCAAAGAGCGTTGCACAATCTCCCGGCGGATATGCATCGCTCAATGTAGTGCGCAGGCCAGTGAGCCGCACGGCACCACCTGAGCCGTCGTAGCATGCGTACTCATCAGCGTGTGCACGCAGACGTACGGATAGCAGCATGTGCTCATGCGGCGCAATTAGCAGTTGCACGCTCGGATTAGCATCGACTTCCATGGCAATGAGCGCCGTGACGTATCGCGATAAATCCCCCTGAACGACCTCGACCACACGAGCATGAAACGCATTACTGTGGCGGACTTGCTCACGTATTACAACTTCATCAATCACTTTCATGGTCTATCTACTTTTACTGCGTAGGTGATACAGCCTGACTCGACTGGTTCTGGTATCGGCCGATTGCTGAATACGACGCAGCCTGCCATGTGGGCGCACGCCGAGTGCGAGCTGCACTTCTCAGCGTCAATGCAGGCACGGTACGTTTTGCAAGTAAATACCTAATGTAGTGATTCGTTCGGTCACTTGCAATGCAATAGAGTGCAATCGGGACACATGTCCCGGTCAAATACGCGCCAAAGACGCCCTTCTTCCTGGTCTGCCTTGATTGCATTACCACAACACAAGCCGTGTTTATCCAAGACCGTGATGCTGATGATTTTCAAAATACGACTCACCAAAAATCAACACCTTCGGAGTGAGGCATGTACAGGTCATGGCAATGGACATTGGTTGCAGGTTGCATCGCGCTGCTATGCGCTTGCGGCGGGACAGACTCAACGGGTTCGTCCGGCACACCAACCAGTGCGCCAGGTAGTGGCAGCGCACCACCTGCCGTGCCACCCGCTGCGCCACCTGCATTACCACCTACATCACCACCGGTATCGCCACCCAGCACTCCTCCAGATACTCCGCCGGCCGGCCCACCGCAAACCGGTAGCGTACCGATCGCGTTCGTTACGCAAGCGCCTGTCACGGGGACAGATTTCACAGCGATCACCGCAACCTTTGGGCATCATCAACCCCAAAACACTTACGCACCGCGTGGCGGTGATTTGTGGATCGCCTATCCCGCTGCAAACGGCAACGTTGAGTTGCGCAACCTCACTGCCGAGGCGGGCTTTGGCATGGTAGATGGCCGCTCTTCGTTACTACCAGGCAGCCAGTCACTCACCACGCAGACCGGCCCGTTTGCAATTGCCGTGCGCGACCCTGCAGTGCATTGGGATGCCAGCAAGCTCTTGGTCAGCATGGTTGTGGGCGATGCAGAATCGAGCCGTTGGCAGATATATGAAGTCACCGGCCTTGCGCGTGGGCAAACCGTGCAATTTACCCGGCTTGCAGCTCAGCCGGCGCAATACAACAATATCAACGCTATCTACGACAGCCGCAACCGTATCGTGTTTGCCAGCGACATGCCGCGCCCGGGCCCAGGCATGCAGCACGCGCACCTCTTCCCGCAACTGGACGAGTACGAAGAGCAACCTACCGTTAGCGGCTTGTGGCGACTAGATACTAGCAGTGGAGAAGTTGAGTTGCTGCATCACGCGCCTAGCGGCGCCTTCAGGCCCAGCATTGATTCGTTTGGCCGCATCGTGTTCACTAATTGGGATCACTTGCAGCGCGATCAACAAGCGTCCAACCCGCGTGGGCTGGGTCTGTTCAACTACCGAGACGAGAGTGCCAGTGCGGTGCGCGAGCGCATCGATGGCAGCGCAGCGCAAACTTTGATCAAGGAGCACTTCCCTGAGCCGCACCCCGCCACACCCAATGGCGGCAATGCATTAGCCAGACACCGCTTCAATAGCTTCTTGCCTTGGATGATTAATCAAGACGGCACCCAGGCCGAGACGCTCAATCACATTGGCCGGCACGAGTTAGGCATATTCTCTACCGCCGCTCGTGCAGGCATGGGCTTGAGCGACATCAACGGTGCATCGGGCATCAACTCAGCCCTCACCAATCAAGGCTACAAGATCGACGCTTACCACTTCCTGCGTGAAGACCCATTCAAGCCGGGCGAGTACCTCGCAGTGGTCGCACCTGAATTTGGCACACATGGCGGCGGCATGATCGTTCGTCTACTAGGTGCGCCCAACGTAAAGCCGCAGGATATGAAGGTGACTCTGCTGACGCCCTACTCAACCCGCAACGCGGGCGGCCCCGCGTTGTATCGCAGCCCTATGGCTTCTGAAGGTGGCAGGCTGTTAGCCAGTGTATCTACTGTCACTAATACGGCCGCTGCCGGCGTGCGCTACAACTATCGGCTGTTCTGGTTGAAGCAACAGGGCAACTTCTACAGCGCTGACACCAGTACTCCACTCACCGCTGGCCTGAGCAAGCGCCTGGGCAGCATAAATGCTGAGGCACTATGGGAGTTGGACCCGGTGGAACTACGGGCACGGCCTGTGCCGGCCGACACCGTAATGCCGTCTCTAGCCAGCCCGGAACAGCAAGTGTTCACCAGCGTCGGTGTTGATGTGCAGGAATTCACGCAGTTCCTGCGCACCAATAAACTCGCGCTGATCGTTAGCCGCAACGTTACCAGCCGCGATGGCTTCGACCGTCAGCAGCCCTTCAATTTACGCATCAGCCACGCCAAGCCTGATGGCACATTCACTCAAACAGTCACCGGTAATGCACCGGTATGGGAGATCGATCACTTGCAGATTTTTCAGGCGGATCAGTTGCGCGGCATCCGTGGCCTGGATGACACAGGTAACACCACGCTCAGCGATCCGCGCCGTGGCCGGCGAGTGCTGCCTCAGCCCATGCATGGCGACAAAACACTCAGTGGTAAAGCCGCCAATCCTGCCGCACCTAATGGCCCGGCAGGCGCCGTACGCCTTGGAGCCGACGGTTCGATGGCTGCACTGGTACCGGCACAACGTGCATTGACGTGGCAACTCGTGAAGGGCAAAGAGGGTGATGGGCAAACCGGCACCGACGGTATCGTGCGCGAGCGGGTATGGGTGTCGTTTCAACCGGGCGAGATCCGCGTATGCGCATCGTGTCATGGGGTTAGCGAAAAAGATCAGGCCAACCGCCTCGAGCCACTCAACCCACCCGACGCGCTACGCGAGCTGTTGCAGCACTACAAGGTGCATCTACGCTGAGACCGGCGCCGCGCATGATTGCGGCATCGCAAAGGGCTCACGGATGACGGCACGTTCACAGCGGCGTGACATCGCATGACATGCCGCTTTCCGACAAGACCTAGCTGTCTCTGTCCGCTAGATTGCCGCGTATCTCAACCATCGATACACGGAGATCTATTCATGCTTGTCCGCAAGAGTCGCATAGCCTACGGCTGCATACTGTTTAGTGCTCTCATGGGTTTAATGGGCTTGCTGATGAACACCAGCAATGCGCAAGCGCCCGCAGATCAAGGCGAAACGCTGAGTTTTGAAAGCCGCAATCCGCGCAGCTATGAACAACTGATTGGCGGTGCGGATGTGCCGCGCGTTACCCTCACGGGGCGTTTACTCATGCCAACGAAGAGGGACGCTCATGTACCAGCCGTCATTCTGACTCCAGGTTCGGGCGGCGTGGGCCCGCATCACATCAAACACGCTCATGCATTGATTCAAGCGGGCATCGCCGTGTTCGTGATCGACCCTTTCACGGGTCGCGGCATCAAGGACACCGCAACGGATCAAACGTCATTGTCATTTGCTAGCTCGACATACGACATCCTCGCCGCAAGCGCAAAGCTTGCCACCTTGCCCGTAATCGACAAGCAGCGTATTGGCGCAGTGGGTTACAGCCGCGGTGGAACGGGCGTACTGTTGGCGGCCGCGTCGCAAGTGCATGCTGCAGCGGCAGCTGGCACGCCAGTGCTCAAAGCCGTGTACGGCGGCTGGCCATGGTGTGGCTATCAGTTTGAACAAGCCACGACCACTCGCACAGCGATACGCTTGTTCATGGGCGAAGTCGACAATTATGTTTCGTCCGTCCAGTGCCAGGGGATGATCGCAGGTATGCGCCAAAGCAATGCAGCGGTCAGTTGGCGCATGATGAAAGACGGTAATCACGGCTTTGGGTACGACATGCCGCTCAGCGAGCGGCCAGAAGCCATCAAGGCGCTGCACGTGCCGGTCGTGTTCTTGAATGACCGTGGCGTAGTGATCGACTGGCTGACCTCGCTACCTCAGACCGGTGTGGACGATCTTGCACTACTGCAACGCATCCGGCCGTGGATTTCTCGCGGTGTGACGATAGGCCCCAAGGGCAACCAGGCTGCAGAATTCACACAGGACATGGTGACCTTCTTTACCCGTGAGTTGACGCCATGACGTTAAGTGCGCCCTTGCCTCTGCTGACACTGCTGGCGATTTTTGCTTTATCCGCCTGCGCCTGGCAAGCACCAGGCTTGCACGCCGCAGCAGCCGATGAAGTCACGCAGCCAGCTCCTTGCAAGCAGCAGTTGCTGACGCGCATGTACTTCGGCCTCAACATGCCTAAGGGCCGTGTCAGCGAGGCGCAATGGCAAAAGTTCGTGAGCGATGAAGTCACCCCCTTGTTCCCAGAGGGCCTGACGGTACTGCAAGCGCAAGGACAATGGCAAAAGAGCGACGGTAGCATCGAGCGTGAAGCCAGCCGCGTGCTGGAGGTGCTGCATGTAGACGCTGCCTACGCGAGCCGTGCGACTCAATTCATTGCGCTGCGCTACAAGCAACTGTTCAAGCAAGAGTCGGTGCTGCGCACAAACACCTCAATCACTGCATGTTTCTAGAGCTTGTCGACTTTAATCCGCGGCGCGTATGGCGCTACGCAGCTGCGCGCCCAACTCAGGCTTGTCTTTGAACGGATCTGTCGGGTTACGCTGCAGCATTGCATCTTCAAGCCGCGTTTGAACCATGCCCAGCGCTTTGGGGTGGCTAAAGATGTAAAACTGGTTATTGCGAATGGCATCAAAAACCATTGCGGCCACATCGCTAGCCGTGATCTTGCCGCTTTGCACCGCCTTGGCGCTCATGGCCTGCGCGATCAACTGGCTCTTGGTGGGCTTGAGATCACGGTCAATCATGTCCTGTGGACGATTGCGGTGGCTCATGTGAATGCCCGTGGGCACAAAGTACGGGCATAGCACCGAGCAACTCACCTGATCGCTCACAAGGGCAAGATCTTGGTACAGCGTTTCGCTCAGGCTCACGACCGCATGCTTGGTGACGTTGTACACACCCATATTGGGCGCATTGAGCATGCCTGCCATGGACGCAGTGTTGACGATGTGTCCCTGATAGTTTGCATCCTGCCTGGCGGCGTTCAGCATCATAGGTGTGAACACACGCACCCCATGCGCAACGCCCATGAGGTTGACACCAACCACCCACTCCCAATCCTTCAGTGTGTGCTCCCAGATCAGCCCGCCTGCACCCACCCCCGCGTTGTTGAATACGAAGTGCGGCGTGCCAAATTGCCTGAGTGTCGCGGTGCCCATTGCTTCTACTTGCTCGGCCTTGGCCACATCCAGCTTGAAGGGCAATACTTTTGCCCCCGCAGCTTCGATCTCGGCAACGGCCTTGTCCAGTGCGTCTTGCTGCACGTCAGCCATGACCAGGTTCATGCCGAGGCGTGCACCCATGCGTGCGCACTCGAGCCCGAAGCCTGAGCCGGCGCCAGTCAGCACTGCCGTCTTGCCTTCAAAATTCTTGATCATGCCTAGGGTTCCAATCTAATTAGCGCTTGAGCATCTCGATGTGCGGGATGCCGTCTTCCACATAAGGCTGCGATGCAACGGCAAAACCGTGCGAATGGTAAAAGCGCTCCAGGCGTGCTTGCGCACCGATGCGTATGGGCTGAGTGCCCCATTGCAGGTACACGCGCTCGATCGCCTGCTGCATCAACTCATGCCCAAGCCCCGTACCACGAAATGCGGACTTCGTAATCACGCGACCAATGCTCACCTCATTGAACTTGATGCCCTTGTCAAAGCAGCGTGCATAGGCTGCGAGCGCATCGTGCTGATAGCCGAGCAGGTGATGAGCCGACGGATCACTGCCATCTGCATCCTGGTAAACGCAGTTCTGCTCGACCACAAACACCTCGTTGCGCAACGCCAGCGCGGCGTACAGCTCCTGCGTCGTCAAGGCCTCAAACGGCTTCCAAATCCAGCGCATCGACAATCCAAATCCTTGATACTTATATGAGTGTCATGTCTTTACTGGTAACGTATAGAGCAGTAAACGGTGTATAGAACACGAAGTATATCTGTTGATTGCTATATGATCGTTGTGCGCTAGATCAGCTTGACCAGTTGCTTGCCGAAGTTCTTGCCCTTGAGCAAGCCCAGGAAAGCCTCGGGTGCATTCTCAATGCCTTGCACAACAGTCTCGCGGTACTTGAGCTTGCCCGTGGCCACAAGCTGACCCATCTCGCCCAGGCCCTCGGGCCACAGCTCCATGTGCTCGCTGACGATAAAGCCTTGCACCTTCAGGCGCGAAACTAATATCAGCGCCGGGTTCTGCATGGGCAACGGCTGACCGTCGTAGCCCGCGATCATGCCGCACATGGCAATGCGGCCAAACGCATTCATGCGCAGCATCACGGTGTCTAGGATGATGCCGCCGACGTTCTCGAAATAGCAATCGATGCCTTCAGGTGCGGCCTCCTTCAGCGCCTTGTAAAGCGCTTTGCTGTCGGCATGCAGCTTGTAGTCGATACACGCATCGAAACCCAGTTCATTGACCACGTAATTGCACTTCTCCTGACCGCCAGCAATGCCGATCGCACGGCAACCCTTGGCCTTGGCGAGCTGACCGACTGCACTACCCACCGCGCCGCTTGCTGCGCTTACGCAAACGGTCTCGCCGGCCTTGGGCTCGCAAATCTTCGTCAGGCCATACCACGCCGTCATGCCGGGCATACCCACTGCACCGAGGTAGGCCGACAGTGGAATGTGCGTGGTGTCCACCTTCTGCAGCAGGCCGCGAACGCTACCGTCCACCACGCTGTATTGCTGCCAGCCCCCCATGCCCACCACTTTGTCGCCAGGCTTGTAGCGCTCGCTCTTGCTCTCCACCACCTCGCCGACAGTGCCACCAATCATCACGGCGTTCAATGGCTGCGGCTGTGCATAGCTCTTGCTTTCGTTCATACGGCCACGCATGTAGGGGTCGAGACTCAGGAAGTGATGGCGTACAAGCACCTGCCCGTCAGCCAATGCAGGCACTGCAGCCTCGACCAGTTTGAAATTGGCAGCGCTCGCCTCGCCTTGTGGACGCGATACCAGGTGAATCTGCTTGTTCATCGTCATGACGTAATTCCTTATACTCCAGTTTCTATATACATTCAGATATTATTCCAAAAACCAGTAACTTACATATACTCCGCTTTGTATTATGGATTCACCAATGACTTCAGCAACAACTAAAGCCCCGAAGTCACGCCTTGTGTACGCTGCAGCACCTGAACCTCGCGTGCCGAAACTGGCAACGAACGTAGATACTTGAATGTGCCACTGCCGTGCGCACACAGCTCGCCCTGCTCATTAAACACTCGGCCATCAGTAAACGCCATCGTGCTGGAACGGTGCAGAAGTTGCCCGACACCACGCAGGCGGCCAAGCGAGGGCCGCATGAAACTCGTCTTCATCTCCACCGTCACCACGCCCGGGCCTTGCAGACCATCGATCGACCTTGCCGCATGCGCCATGGCGACGTCGAGCAGCGTCATCACCACACCGCCATGCATCACCTGCCATGAGTTCAATAACTCTGGCTTGACATTCACCGCGACCTCGGCTTCACCGCCTTCACAACGCAGCAACTCAAAGCCAAGCGACTGTACAAACGGAATGTGAACGGGAAACTGAATCACGAAACGCTCAACCGATCACCGCGCTCACGCCGCCGTCCACCGCCAGCCACTGCCCTGTGATGTGTTTGCCTGCGTCGCTGGCAAACAGTAGCGTGATGCCTTTCAAGTCTTCGTCATCCCCAATGCGCTTGAGCGGCACGTGCTCGGCCAGCTTGCTCTCGCCGAATTGCGCGAACACGCCTTTGGTCATCTTGCTGGGAAAAAATCCAGGGCAAATCGCATTGACGGTGATGCCGTGCTCACCCCACTCGCCCGCGAGCGCACGTGTGAAGTTGATCACTGCACCCTTGCTGGTGTTGTAGGCCAGTGTCTTCATGGTGCCCGGTAGGTTGCCGCCCAAGCCGGCGATGGACGCCACATTGATGACACGGCCTGTGCGGCGCGGAATCATCGATCGTTTACCAATCGCCTGCGTCAGCAGAAAAATCCCGCGCACATTCAGGTTCATCACCTTGTCCCATGCGTCTACCGGGTGATCCTCAGCTGCTGCGCCCCAGGTCGCACCAGCGTTGTTGATGAGCACGTCGACCTGGCCCATGCGCTTCAACGTCTCGTTCGCCAGGCGTGTGATGTCTGCCTCCTTGCTAGCATCGGCAGCAATCCAGCGAGCGTCTATACCTGAGTCCTGCAGCTCGGCAGCGGCCTGCTCCAGCTCGTCCGCCTTGCGCGAACTCAGCATCACCTTGGCCCCCGCTTCGCCCAGCGCATGCGCCATCTGTAAACCCAGCCCGCGTGAGCCGCCGGTGATGAGTGCGGTTTTGCCCTTCAGATCAAACAACTGCTGCACGGTACGTGTCATGACCCATCCTTCATTCGGGAGCGAACAACGATCAACGCCGATCCCACAAGCACCTCGACTGCGCCAATGGCAATCATCACGAGACCAAACAGCTCATTGGTGCGGCGAATATAAAGTCTCACCATCACGAATAGCAGGCCCGAGTAAATCAGCGTCCATGTCACACGGTGCAGCACAACGGTGCTCATCACAGCCATTGCTCCTTCACCTGCGCGCAGGTCTGGTCGCGCGCTGTCACCACCTTGAGCCATGCGTCAATCTTTGGAAGTTCGTAGTGGTAGAAGTATGTGCACGTAACTGCTATACCATCAACCAGTAACGGCATGTTACTGCTTGTAGTACCGACTAATGCTTCATATGCGACATCTAGCCACAACCACGCCACGACAGTATGACCGAAAGCCTGCATGTACGGCACTGCGTTGGCCAATGCCTCTTGCGGGTTACCAGTAGCCCATGCAGCTTTCGTGGCCGCACCGAGTTGCTGCAACGCCTTGGCTAGGGCATGGGCATGCTGAGTAAGCAGTGCAACCTTTGCAGCCTTCTCGATGGTCGCGTTGATCTTGCCTGCGAGCAGCACCAATCCTTTGCCACCGTCCATCACTACCTTGCGGCCGAGTAAATCCATCGCCTGTATGCCATGCGTGCCTTCATGAATCATGTTCAGCCGGTTGTCGCGCCAGTACTGCTCCACCGCAAAGTCGCGTGTGTAACCGTAGCCGCCGTGAATTTGAATCGCCAGCGAGTTGGCCTCAAGGCACCATTCGCTGGGCCAGCTCTTTGCGATCGGCGTCAGCACCTCCAGCAGCAGTGATGCCTCGGTAGCGCTCTCGGGTGTGCCGGTGTTGACTTCATCCACCAGCCTTGCGCAGTACAACTCCAGCGCCAGCGCACCTTCGCAATACGCCTTTTGCGCCAGCAGCATACGTTTGATGTCGGCATGCTCGATGATGCGCACTTGCGGCTGAGCGGTGTCCTTGCCTCCTACGCCTACCGGCCTGCCCTGCGGCCGCTGCCTAGCGTAATCCAGCGATGCGTAGTAGCCAGCCATGCCCAGCATGGCAGCGCCCATGCCTACACCGATGCGTGCCTCATTCATCATGTGGAACATGCACTTGAGACCGTCACCTGGTTTGCCGACGAGATATCCGATCGCACCGGCCTCACCCCCGGGTTTGAACTTGCCCTCACCAAAATTCAGCAGGCAGTTGGTGGTGCCACGATAGCCGAGCTTGTGGTTCAATCCCGCCAGCGCCACATCATTGCGCTCGCCCGTCAGCTGTCCTTGCTCATTGACCATTCGCTTAGGCACGATGAAGAGT
>CAYSMM010000039.1:0-11861 GCA_964432095.1 uncultured Burkholderiaceae bacterium
ATCGAGATACCGGAATGTCTTGGCTACAGCCTCCATCACAAACTTATACTCTTAATTCGCTAGGATGTTTATGTTGTACAAAGTGACGATACGCGACAAATTAGCCAAGTCTGTCGCGAAAGAGGCCAGCTCGTGATAGCCACCGTTCACCTTAATATTGATGGGCATCTCAGCGTAATAGTCTTTAGGCTCGAATGCCCCGGGCTTGAACAGATCAAACGCCAGCCCTCGCCCGATACCTGACTGGTTGATGTCTGATAACAGCGCATCCATTTCAGCTTTGCTGGGCAGTTGCTTCTCGAGCTGGCGGACGTATTGCGTCACCAGTTCCTTTTGCTTGCGCAGTTCTTCAAGGTTCACGGCTTGCGTCAGCTTTTGCCGGTACTCCTGCTTCAGCTTGTCCTCTTCTGCCTCGGCGTTGATGAGTTCATCTCTGTAATTCGTGAGCCACAAAAACCAACCCAGCACGAGCACGAGTGCGACCAGGCCCAGGCAGGCGAGGATTTTCGGCAGGGGTGGCCATGTGCCCGGATCGTTGGTGTTGAGTCCCCGAAACTGTGACGCAATACGTTCGCCAATATCGGCCAAATCTAAATTGAATTTGCTACTGCTGCGAGTTGCCATGGTTGCTTACCTCAAGCTTTCACCGCAGGCTTTGCAGCGGGTGCAGGTGCCCCAGCGGGCGCGCTGGCAGGCGCACCGGGTGATGCCGCGCCAGCGGCCGCATCTTTGGCATCCTTATCTCGTGGCCGCTTGAGGCCGACGCGCATCGAAAACTCATAAAGCCGTTTGGTGTCCTTTTCTCCTAACTTGACGTTAGCGGCCTTGATTTCCGACAGCTCAGGCCTCTCTAGCCATAACGAGTTGTTCGCGCTGTTACGGAGCAAGTCGGACACGCGCTCTTGCGATTGCGCAAAACCCGTCAGCGTGACGACCTGACCTGCTTGCTTGATGTCCTTCAGGTAGATACCTTCGGGCATCTGTGCGACGAGCTCATTGAACAGATGAATCGGCAGGTTACGGTCAGCCTGTAAGTCTTCTACAGCTTGCTGCCGGGCACGCAGACTATCGATCTCTTGCTTGAGCGTGGCAATGTCCTTGATCTGCGCGTCCAGTTCCTTGTTCTTACTCTTGATGTATTCGTTGCGCGCCTGCTGGTTCTCAATCATGTTCTGCAGCGTCAGATAGCCAAAGCCCAGCAATACACCGCCACCCAGCACAGATAACAATAGCGATGCAAAGAACGCATCCTTGCGGCGCTTTTTCTTGGCTTCACGATGAGGCAGGAGGTTGATGAGAATCATTGCAAGAACCTCCGCATCGCCAGCCCACAAGATGTCAGGTACGAAGGTGCCTCACGGCGCAGCTTCTTCTCGCGCACACCGTCGGCAATCTGCATGCCGTCAAACGGGTTGGCAATCATTGCGGCCACATTCGTGACCGACACGATTTTGTCTACCAAACCGGGTATGGCTGCAGTGCCGCCGGCCAGCATGATGTAGTCCACCCGGTTGTGCGGGGTGGAGGTGAAGAAGAACTGCAAGCTGCGTGCAACCTCAGCAGCTAATGTATCCACGAACGGGGCCAGCACCGTTTGCTCATAATCGTCGGGCAGGTCGCCTGAGCGTTTTTTTGCTTCAGCCTCTTCCGGAGAAAATCCGTACTGTCGGGCAAGCTGCTGGGTCAATTGGGCGCCGCCGAATGCCTGATCACGCTCGTAGAGCACCTCGCCATTGCGCATGACCTGCAAGCTGGTGTTCATCGCACCGATTTCGAACAGGGCAACCAGAACGTCCCTGCCGCGACCGGGCAGGCGTTCGACCAGGCGCTGAGCGGCCAGGCGAGACGCATAAGACTCCACGTCTACGATTAGCGGCTTGAGCCCGGAAGCCTCGGCAACAGCTTGCCGGTCTTCCACTTTCTCGCGGCGGGAGGCCGCAATCACCACCTCGACATCACCCGGCGAACTAGGGCTTGCGCCAAGGACGCAAAAGTCCAGCGCAACTTCGTCCAGCGAAAATGGAATGTACTGGTTGGCTTCACCCTCAACCTGTATCTCCATCTCCTCTTCGCGCAAACCAGCCGGGAGGTTGATCTTCTTGGTGATCACTGCCCCTGCGGGCAGAGCAAGGGCAACGTTTTTGGTGCGCGAGCCGGCCTTTTTCAGCAGCCGCTTAACCGCGTCCGCCACCTCATCCAGCTTTTCGATGTTGCCATCGACCACCCATCCTTTTTCCAGCGGCTCAATGGCGCAACGCACGAGCGAGTACTCGCCCGGACGAACCTGGTCTAACTCGACCATTTTGACGCTGGACGAGCTGATATCCAGTCCGATCATGGAAGGATGTCTTTTAGACAGTAGTCCCGACAGGATGTTCACCTGTGGCCCCCAATTCCTAGAGTATCTGTTGCGAGTTCGACAAATGGTACGCGCAGCGCCTTGATACAGCGCGCATGTAACCAAATATCTTCAGAAGTTACATCAATCCTAGCAACAAGCCCATTGATACGCAAAGCTTTTTCCGGAACTGGCCCAAGCCCCACGTTGTCAAAAACCTACGAACACGATGCGGGCAGCGTGGCTTTGTCACGAGTTATTTCGGCGGTCACAAAGCTCACAGCCGCCTCACACGGCCTTTCTATAATGGCTGCGCATGGCTGAACCTTGACGTTGATGGGTGAGTTCAGCCCCTTTTTTGCTCAACTTACACTGGTTCATGACCTCAGCCGACAAAGCTCCCACAACCGACTCTCACCCTGCCTTAAGCCCAAAGACCGCGATTGTGGGTGGACTGAAATGGCTGCTCGGGCTTGCCGGTGCCGTGTTGCTATGTGCTGTGCTGGCAGTGGGCGTTGCGTTAGCGGTGGCCTGGCCCAATCTGCCTGAAATCGCAGAGCTGACGGATTACCGCCCCAAGCTGCCGCTCAAGGTGTACAGCAAGGATGGTGTGCTGATTGGCGAATTTGGCGAAGAGCGGCGCGAATTCGTGCCCATCGCACAGATTCCGGATGTGATGAAGCAGGCTCTGATTGCGGTGGAAGACGAGCGCTTTTATGAGCACGGCGGCGTGGACTACGTCAGCATCGTGCGTGCCGGCATCTTCAACGTGCTGCGAGGCTCGTCGGCGGGCGGTGCATCCACCATCACCCAGCAGGTGGCGCGCAATTTTTATGTGTCTACGGAACGTACGCTGACGCGCAAGATTTACGAGGCGCTGCTGGCTTTCAAGATTGAGAGCCAGCTGAGCAAAAATCAGATTTTCGAGGTTTATCTCAATCAAATCTTCCTGGGCAACCGGGCCTATGGCTTTGCCGCAGCCTCGCAGGCATATTTCGGCAAAAACTTAAAGGACATCACGATTGCCGAGGCTGCGTTGCTGGCCGGACTGCCCAAGGCGCCGTCGGCGTTCAACCCTCTGATCAACCCGAAGCGGGCGTTCGCGCGGCAGCAATACATCATCGACCGGATGCTGGAGACCGGCTTCATCTCGCGCGAGCAGCATGCGGCAGCGAAAGCAGAAAAAGTTAACCTGCGGCCGCCGGTGGATTCCAGCACGCATGCCGAATTCATTGCCGAAACGGTACGCCAACTGATTTACGCGCAGTACCGCGACGAGACCTATACGCGCGGCCTGAGCGTTTACACCACCGTGGACAGCCGCGATCAGGAAGTGGCCTACAAAGCCTTGCGCAAGGGCTTGATGGACTATGAGCGCCGCCAGCGCTACCGCGGGCCTGAGGCTTTCATTCCGCTGCCGCAAGACGCCAAGGAAGCCGAACGTGCGATTGAAGACGCACTGATCGAGCGGCCTGACGCAGACGATATCTTTGCTGCTGTGGTGACAGAGGCTTCGCCTAAAAAAGTGGTGGCCGTGCGGCAAAGCGGAGAGACCGTCGAGATGACGGGCGATAACTTACGCAACGCAGCATCGGGCCTGGGCGACAAGGCGCAACCCAACGTGAAGATCCGCCGCGGAGCGGTGATCCGCATCCAGCGCAACAGCAAGGGCACGTTTGACATCGTGCAACTGCCCGAGGTGGAAGGTGCCTTCGTCTCGATCGATCCACGTGACGGTGCGATCCGCTCACTGGTCGGCGGCTTTGATTTTGGCCGCAACAAGTTCAACCACGTCACGCAGGCGTGGCGCCAGCCTGGGTCGAGCTTCAAGCCCTTCATCTACTCGGCCGCGCTGGAAAAAGGCTTCACCCCCAGCACAATTGTCAACGACTCCCCCTTGTTCTTCAGCGCTAGCGAAACCGGTGGTGAGGCTTGGGAGCCGAAGAACTACGACGGCACCTATGACGGCCCTATCCCCATGAAGCGGGCGCTGGCCAAGTCCAAGAACATGGTGTCGATCCGCATTCTCGAGGCTGTGGGTCCACGCTCAGCGCAGGAATGGGCGACACGGTTCGGTTTTGAGGCCGAACGTCACCCAGCTTATCTGGCCATGGCGCTAGGTGCAGGCAGCGTAACGCCCATGCAAATGGCCAGCGCCTACGCGGTTTTCGCCAACGGTGGCTATCGCATCAACCCCTACCTCATCACACGCGTCGCCGACAACAAAGGCAACATTCTGAAGCAGTACTCACCCATGCCCGCGGGCAGCGCTGCAGTGGCACGTGCCATCGATGCGCGCAATGCATTCGTGATGACGAATCTCATGCAAGAGATCACACGCTCGGGCACCGCCGCCAAGGCGCAGGCACAACTCAAGCGCTCGGACATCTACGGCAAGACCGGCACGACCAATGACAGCGTCGATGCCTGGTTTGCGGGCTATCACCCAAGCGTGGTGGCGGTTGCATGGATCGGCTACGACACTCCGCGGCCGCTGGGCGAGCGTGAAACCGGTGGTGGCCTCGCATTGCCGGTGTGGATTGCATACATGCAGCATGCACTCAAAGGTGTGCCTTCAAAAGAGCTGCTGCCGCCCGAAGGCGTGACCAACATCGGCGGCGAGTGGTACTACTCCGAATTCACGCCAGGCCTGGGTGTCAATGCGTTGGGCGTCGAGGATGTCGAGCCGCCCAAAGAACCGCCGCCAGGCGTGACCGAAGAAGAGAAAAAATCCATCCTCGACATCTTCCGTACACCCGGTTGATGTATCACCCAAGTTAATACTGTAATGTGTATACTGCAAGATAATCACAATGATCAACCAGCGATGGCATGTTACACGACGGAGTATCGGCGATTATCCGCTAATTCATCACGTTGATGCATAGATGTGAATGGGCTGCTGCGCATGCTCACTCATACAGCGCGACAGCAGTGCGTAGAATTCCTCGCCCTCGCGCGTGCTTTTCCAACGCGTACCATCGAACTTGAAGTGAAAGCCGCCAGCACGTGCGGCAAGCCAGATCTCGTGTAAGGGCGGCTGCAGGTTCAGCACAATCTTGCTGCCGTCGGTAAAACTCAACTCCATCATTTTGCCGGCGCGTTTGGCGTCGATGTCGAGATCTTTGGTCTCGCACAGCCTGTCCACCTCGGCCTCGACATGGGCAAGCACGCCCTCGGCCAAGGTCAGGTACTGCGTATCCGTCATAATCATTTCACTGTGAAAAATCTGAATATTTACGCACTGATTCTAGTCGCAGCCGTGTTGTCGCTGTCGGCCTGTGGTCAAAAAGGGCCGTTGAGCTTGCCGCCGGCGCAGCCCAAACCGCAAACCCCTTTGCCAGCTCCAGCACCCGCCAGCACTGCACCGCAGCCGGGGGCCTCGGCGCCTTCCAGCAGCACCTCTGGGGTACGGTAAGCGCATGAGCTTTCCCAACCCTCATTTGGCGCGCACGCAAACCGGCGAGTTGATGCTGGAGTCCGTTGCGCTCGACGAAGTCGCCAGCCGCTTCGGCACGCCGTGCTATGTGTACAGCGAGCGAGCGATTCGTGAGAACTTCCTGGCCTATGCGAGCGCGTTACAAGGCCGCGAGCACCGCATCTGCTACGCCATGAAGGCCAACAGCAACCTGTCGATCCTCAAGTTGCTGGCCGGCATCGGCGCGGGGTTCGACATTGTCTCGGGTGGCGAGTTAGCGCGAGCGTTGACCGTGGGCGCAGCACCGCGCTCGATTGTGTTTTCCGGCGTCGGTAAAACCGCAGCCGAAATCGAGCAGGCGCTTGCGGCCGGCATAGGCTGCTTCAACATTGAAAGCGCCTCCGAGCTCGATCGCATCGCAGCGCTGGCTGCAGCGCACGGCGTGCGCGCACCAGTGAGCTTTCGCGTCAACCCGGACGTAGACGCCAAGACGCACCCCTATATCTCCACTGGCTTGAAGGGCAACAAGTTTGGCGTGCCGATCCAGCAGGCGCATGCGCTGTACCTCCAAGCCGCGGCTCATGCCGCACTGCAAGTGGTGGGCATCGATTGCCACATCGGGTCGCAGATTCTGGATGCGTCACCGTATCTCCAGGCGCTTGACCGTGTGCTCGATCTCGTCGAGGCGCTCCAACGCGACGGTATTGCGATTCATCACATCGACCTGGGCGGCGGGCTGGGCATTCAATACAAAGACGAAGCACCGCCGACACCGGCGAGCTACCTTGCGCCCGTGCTCAAGCGTTTGGAAGAGCGCGGGCACAGCGGAAAACAATTCATGCTCGAGCCTGGCCGCTCTATCGTAGGCAATGCGGGTTTACTGCTGATGAAAGTGGAGGTGCTCAAGCCGGGCGAGGTGAAGAACTTCTGCATCGTGGACGGCGCGATGAATGATTACATGCGCCCCGCTATGTATGAGGCGTATTCACTAATCGTCGAGGTGCAGCCCAGTG
The DNA here is from genome assembly GCA_964432095.1 of uncultured Burkholderiaceae bacterium. Lineage (GTDB taxonomy): Bacteria > Pseudomonadota > Gammaproteobacteria > Burkholderiales > Burkholderiaceae_C > CAYSMM01. The sequence continues at coordinate 6,770 of CAYSMM010000039.1, forward strand.
TTGCTGCACCGGTGATGTACGACGTCGTCGGCCCGGTATGCGAAAGCGGCGACTGGCTCGGCCGCGACCGCACGCTCGCCGTGCGTGAGGGAGGTCTCGTGGCGCTACTGTCCGCCGGTGCTTACGGCATGAGCATGGCGAGTAACTACAACACCCGAAATCGTGCGGCCGAGGTGATGATCAGCGGCAGCGATACACGTCTGATTCGCCAGCGCGAAACGATCGATATGCAACTCGCCGCCGAGCGCGCGTGCCTGTAAACCCTGCGGCCAGGCGCAGCGATCAGCCGATTCTGCCCCGGACGATCCAGCGGCCCGGCGCCCATGTCCAGCGCACCCCGCTCCAGAACCAGTGCCCCCGTATCCACACATGTGCGTGCGACGGTGCGGGGTAGCTTGGCTCGGCAATCGGCGCAGGCATGCTGGGCACATCCACATTGACGTAGTGCCCACCCACCCACACCCAATCGCCGCCGCGCCACACATAGTGGCCCGGCACCCACCTGTTGACCGTAGCTGGTGGCGGTGCGGGCTCGCGTGCAGCAGGCGGCGGATCGTAGTACACACGCTCGCGCCGCGCGGGCGCAACGATGCAGGCGCTCAAAAGTGTGGTGCCGAGCAGCAGCACACACATGCGGCGAGTTGCTCTTGAAGTCAGTGAGTTGAGTTTCATCGATGCATCCGGTTTGAGTGTTGGATGCTTTCACAACGGCGCATGCTACGCTGCGGTTGGCTGCCGTGCGGGCATGCACGCGGGTTTTGCAAATGGCTACAACTGCGTGAGTTGAACGCGCAAGGCTCGAGCAAATCTGGGAACTTTATGAGGTGCTGGAGCGAATCCGCGCCCAGACTCGATAGCCGAGTAAAACAACCGCTGCAAGCGCAAACAATGCCGGCTCGAGCAAATCATTCTTGCCCGCCTTGTGCCACCAGAAATGCAGCACCCCCAGTAGTACGATAGCGTAAATCGCGTAATGCAGGCGCTGCCAGCGCTTGGCGCCCATCCAGCGGACCGCGGCGTTGAACGATGTCAGCGCCATCGGCACCAGCAGCACGAACGCTGCAAAACCCACTGTGATGAACGGCCGCTTCACGATGTCCTTGACAATGGATGCGAGGTCGAAGAACTGGTCCCACCACAAGTAGGTGGTGAAGTGAAGCGAGACATAGAAAAACGCAAACAGCCCGAGCATGCGACGCAGCTTCAGCAGCCAGTGCAGGGCCGTGATCTTGCGTAGCGGCGTGACGCATAGCGTGATGCAGATCAGAAACAGCGTCCACCAGCCCGTAGAGCGTGTGACGAACTCCACCGGGTTGGCACCCAGCTCATTGCTGAACGCCAGTACCACGAGCCGTACAAACGGCAGTAGCAGCAATACGAACAACGCCCACTTGATGGCGGTGATCGCGCGGGGTGAAGGAACCCTCCACCACGCCTGTGCGGCAGCACGCCCACGCTGCGCGGTGGGTGCAGGGCTTAGTTGCTGCTCCATGATATTATTTGATTCGTTGTATACTGCTGTTTGTATATAGATATTACTTCAATATTAATTACCAGAGAAAGCATTGTACTAATAACAGTATCTGGTTCTGCAAGTTTCTAGCTCCTGATCGTCAATAGTTCTTGCGTAAATCCAAACCCGAATACAACGACGCAACCTCGGTGTAGCCATTGAACATCAACGTCTTGCGTTTAGGTTGCAAAAAGGCATTGAGCCCGCCCGATGCGCCGTCGATGCGCCGCTCGGTGGCTTGGCTCCAGCGCGGATGATCGACCTCGGGATTCACATTGGAGTAAAAGCCGTACTCTTGCGGCGCTGAAGCCTGCCAGCTGGTGATGGGCTGCTTTTCCACGAAGCGAATCTTCACGATGCTCTTGCCGCTTTTGAAGCCGTACTTCCATGGCACGACAGCCCGCACCGGTGCGCCGCTTTGGTTGGGCAGCACCTCGCCGTAAAGCCCCAGCGTCAGCAGCGTCAGCGGATGCATGGCTTCGTCCATGCGCAACGCCTCGACATATGGCCAGTCGAGCACATTGCTGCGCAAACCGGGCATTTGCTTGGGGTCAGCCAGCGTCACGAACTGCACGAACTTGGCATTGCCTTGCGGCTCCACGCGCTTGATGAGCTCGGCCATCGAGTAGCCCACCCAGGGAATGACCATGCTCCAGCCTTCAACGCAGCGCAGACGATAAATACGCTCCTCCAGCGGAGCGAGCTTGAGCAGCTCGTCGATATCGAACGTCCTGGGCTTGTTGATCGCGCCTTCCACCTGCACCGTCCACGGGCGTGGCTTGAGCGTATGCGCGTACTTTGCGGGGTCGCTTTTGTCGGTGCCGAATTCGTAGAAGTTGTTGTAGGTGCTCACGTCTTTGTAGGGCGTGAGTTTTTCCATCAGCACGTAATTACTCTTCACCGTTTGCAGCGGGGCCAGCGCACCGGGGCGCTGTACGGTTTGGGCAGCGGCTTGTGGGGTCGCTTGCGCAAATGCGTCACGCTGGGCCCAGCCCGCCAACGCAACCCCGGCTGCGCCAGCGGCAATTTGCTGCATGAATCCGCGCCGGCCTTCGTAAGCCGCACGCGAGGTGATTTCGGACGCAACGGGGTGAATGAAGCCGCGGTTTTTTTTGATCAGCATAGAGGCAATCCCTTGAAGTTCTCCGGTTCGACTGCCATTGTCTGAAAGGTTCCGGCCCAGTGCTATGCCGTTAGCCGCCCGCCACGTAGCGGCGCTACTTCACCTCATTAGCGGCGGTACCTGGCGCAGGCCGGCTGGCGGCCTTGATCATCAACTGCTGAAAGTTGCGCAGGCTGAACAAGTGCAGATAAATGAGCGCCAGTGCGCCGTTCTTGAACAGCTCGTTTACCTTTGCGTCGGGCAGCTCACGCAGGCGCTGCTCGTTCACGGCCTGAAAGCCCGCCACCTGCAGCCGCGTGCCGTCGGCCAGCGGCATGCTCGATTCCATCTCTTGCAGCAAGCCGCTATCTTTCATCAGTGCACCGAACTGCTGCGTCACCGTGTTTTCAGACTGCAGTTGATCGAGAAACGCAATCGCGTCCTTCGTCAACTGTGTCGGCTCGCCCGCCTCGTCGAACAAGCGCTCGCCGCTTTGCGTGCCAAGCCAGGTGCTGCCCGCATCGATGCAGGCCACAAGCTTGTTGTCGGCATCGGGCGCAGCCGTGAAAGGGTAACGGCGCACCAGCGCCGGCACATAGGCCGCGTCCCAGCGGTTTTGCGCGTCGATGAACAGGTTCTCGTCATTGCGCACACCGAGCGCAGCCACGGGTTGCATGAGGCTGCCGTCGGCCGTGGGCACAAACACAATGGGGTAAGTGTGTGCGGCTTCGGCAAATTCGGCACACACGATCGCAGCCGAGATGGTGGTGCGCGCAAAACCGTAGCCAGAGGAGGGATCGAGCCGGAGCTCGCGGTGGCGCTGGCGGTCCAGCGCCACGAGGTGGGAGTACAGGGCACGTGCGGTCGTCATCCCGCAAAAATGCCGGTAGCGGCTGAGCCCACCTGCTGTGGGTCAGCATCACCCACGACTCAGTTATTTATTTATTCTTGCGATATACATACGTGACTATTGCAACAAGCAGTCCTGAGATAAAGGCCATTTCTAGGAAAGGCTGACGGTTTTCAAATAATCCATGCCAACTTATAGGATTCGCCACCCATACAGGAATAGATTGCAATAGGTACCTGCCCGCAAAGTAGTTTGCAGGCACGAAAAAGATCAAGCAAAGGATTGCGTCAAGCCATCGTCGGGCCCTGACTGCCGAAAATAGGATGTATGTATAGGCGACTACGCCACATAAACTGTAGGCAATAGCTCCCATGGAATAGTAATACTCCATTTCAAAGTTCATGACTCACCTTCGCGATTAAGTCCCTAAACTGCTGCAAATTGTCGGGGTAGCCACCGCAGCCTTCCGAGTTCGACAGAATCGAGTTATCGAAGCTGATTTTGTCAACCAAAGAAGGAGAGAGTGCGATGGCTGGAATTGATATTACCGTAGATGAGGTTGTTGCGCGGGCTGCTCAGCGGAGACGACACGGGGCTAGCGCAATTGATGCAAAGCATGTTGAATCAAGTCTTGGCAGCGCAAGCCGATGAGGCCGCAGGCGCAGGTCGCTACGAGAGAAGCGATGAAAGAGTGGCCTACCGCTCAGGCACACGCGTGCGAACGCTGTACACCCGCGTGGGGCCGCTTACCTTGCAAGTACCCCAGCTGCGAGACGGCAGCTTCAGCACCGAGATCTTCAAACGCTACCAAAGAAGCGAGCAAGCCTTCGTGCTGGCCATGCTAGAGATGGTCGTCCAAGGCGTCTCCACCCGCAAAGTAGCAGCGATTACAGAGGAGCTGTGCGGCACGCAAATGAGCAAGAGTTTTGTCAGCAGGCTATCGGATGCGCTGGATATCCGCCTCAAAGCCTTCAACGAGCGACGCTAAGAAGGCCAGTTTCCGTTTGTGTTGATCGATGCCATGTACATCAAAGTCAGGGTAGATGAGCGCGTACAAAGTCAAGCCATCCTGATTGCCAGCGGCATTGATCAGGCAGGCTACCGCCAAGTGCTCGGCCTGGCGGTGGGAGACAGCGAAACAGCCAGTACATGGGGAGATTTCCTCAAGAGCCTCAAAGCCAGGGGCTTATCTGGCGTGGACTGGGTGGTCGGCGATGACCACGAAGGCCTCAAAGCCGCCGTCAGCCGTCACCTGCAAGGTGCAGCTTGGCAGCGCTGCCAAGTGCATCTGATGAGGAACGTGCTCGGCCACACGCCAACTAAGCTCAAGGCAGGAGTCGCCGAAGGCATGAAAGCGGTGCTGTACAGCCAAAACAAAGACGAGGCAAGGGTTCAGCTCAATGCGTTCATCAGCCAATTCGAGCGCAAAGCAGCCAAAGCGGTGCAGTGCTTGGAGAGTGGCTTTGAAGATGCCACGGCGGTGTTTACCCTGCCCGAGAAATACAGGAAGCGACTACGCACCACCAATATGCAAGAGCGGCTGAACGAGGAAGTCAGAAGGCGCGAGCGCGTCATCAGAATCTTTCCCAATGAGCAAAGCGCCATGCGCCGCGTGGGGGCGTTGCTG
>CAYSMM010000040.1:0-11834 GCA_964432095.1 uncultured Burkholderiaceae bacterium
TCGATCTCAGCACTCGGCTGCGCAACCGTTCGCGCGTAGTGGCCGTGATTGTGGCTGCGGCGTTGGTGTGGGCTGGCGTAGTTGCCGCACTGTTTGCATTGGCCGAGCAGAACGAACGCTCGCGCACACAGCTTGCGCTCAAAGCCGAAGCCACCGAGACAGCGCAGCTCATGCGCTCTCGGCTGCTCAGCTTGCAGACGGAGCTTGAGCTGATTGCCGCGCAGCAACGCAAAGCGCAGGTGGAGGACGCAGAAGTCAACGCTGCTGCGCCGTTGCCTGATCTGGTGAAGTCGATACTTTCCGCAAAGCCCGAGATTGCGCGCGTGGAGCGACGCGACGCGTTTCTTAGCTTGCAAACAGCCTCGGATTCGGCGTCAGTCCCGCTCGGCGCACTCAGCTTGCGTAATGCTCTGGGTGAGTCCACGACCGTGGCATGCGAATCGGCCTTGCGTACGGATGAGGTTCGCTTCTCAGAATCGTTCTTCGTACCGGTGGATCGTGGCCTGGGCTTTGAGAACATCGACATCTGCCTGGCAAACGGTTCGCCACCCATGCGCAGCGCCTGGGTGATGAGTGTGTCGCTCACCAGTTTGCTGCGTTCAATCGACCCCGAGCTCTTGACACGTCACGGAGAGGTGTACTTTGCCGACGCCGACGGGGCGCGGCTGGCCACGCTGCGTGACGGTAGCACTCGCCGCGCGACGACATCGGCCTCAGCAGTGATCTCACTGCCCGGCACAGTGTTGAGCTTTGGCATCAACTCAAGCGTACAACCGTTTTCGCCCTATCCCAGCGCTTACGCGGCCATTGCCGGCCTGTTCTCGCTGCTGCTGTTTGTGAGCGTGCTGTTTCTCGCGCGTGATGTGCTGCGCCGGCAGCGCGCAGAGCGCGCACTGTCGCAGTCGCTCGCGTTTCGCAAGGCCATGGAAGATGCAACCGTGGTGGGCTTGCGCGCGCGTGATTTGCAAGGCCGCATCACTTACGTGAACCCGGCGTTCTGTGAGATCGTCGGCTTGCCGCAGAGCAAGCTGATCGGCTGCGCGCCGCCTATGCCCTATTGGCCGCCCGAGGCGCGACCCGAATACGAGCGCCGCCTGGCGCGCCGCATGGCCGGTGCGTTACAGCGCGATGTGTACGAGACCGAATTGATGCGGCCCGATGGCACACGCATACCGGTGCTGATTCACGAGGCGCCGTTGTACGACGCACAAGGGTTGCACGTTGGCTGGATGGCCTCGGTACTGGACGTCAGCGAGCAACGCCGCGTAGAGAGCGTTGCTCGCGCGCAGCAGGATAAGCTGGCCGAGGCAAGTCGGCTCACCACCGTGGGTGAACTCGCCTCAACCTTGTCCCATGAGTTGAATCAACCTCTGGCCGCGATTGCAAGCTTCGCCGCAGCGGGGCGCAACATGCTGGCAGCGGGCAGTAGCACGGAGGAGATCGCACCTCTGATGCAGGACATTGCTGCTCAGGCCGAGCGTGCCGGCCGGGTGATCAAGAGCGTTCGCAACTTCGTGCAACGTGGCGAGCGTAAACGCGAGCTGATCGACATGTGTCAGCTCGCACGCGACATTGCACCGCTGGTTGCCCTGCAGGCGCGAGGCGCAAAAGTGACCGTTCAATGGGATGTGCCCAACAGCCTGCCGCCCGTCGAGGCGGATAAGACTTTGATCGAACAAGTGCTGCTCAATCTCACCCGCAACGGTGTTGAAGCCATGCAGCTGCTTGATGAACCCCCTAAACTGCTTAGAGTATCACTGAGCATTCAAGACGGTAATTCCAGTGACAATGCAATACTTGTGTCTGTATATGACTCTGGGCACGGCATTGATGCTAGCACCGAGCAGGCGATGTATACGCCGTTTTACACCACCAAGACGCAGGGCATGGGTCTGGGCTTATCGATCTGTCGCAACGTGATTGAGCAGCATGCAGGCCGCTTGTGGTTCGACCGGCTTTCACCTCAGGGCACCGTGTTCCGTTTTATACTGCCTTTGGCTGCGCAATCGGTTACTCAGCAAACACAACTGGAAGCTGCTGCAACATGAGCATGGTATTTGTCGTCGATGACGACTCTGGCGTGCGTCAAGCACTGGGCTGGTTGCTGCGTTCGCGCCAGTTGAGTTGCGAGCTGTTTGACTCGGCTGAGTCGTTCTTGGAGTTCGTGGAAAGTGTGCGTTTTCCGGCCGAGGAGGACGCGGTGCTGATTCTCGACATACGCATGCAAGGCATGAGTGGGCTTGAACTGTTCGAGACGCTGCATGCACGCGCAGTCACCACGCGCATGCCGGTGATCTTCCTTACCGGGCATGCCGACGTACCCACGGCGGTGGCTTACGTCAAAAAGGGTGCGCTGGATTTTTTCGAGAAACCGTTCAACGACAACGCACTGATCGACCGTGTGATCGAGGGTCTGCAGTTGTCTCGTACTCAGTTGAGCGTGACCACCTCGCAGAGCGACATCAACAAGAGGCTTGCAGGTCTGACAGAGCGCGAGCGCAACGTCATGCAGCTCATCATGCAAGGGCGGCTGAACAAGGTGATTGCCGACGAGTTGGGCATCAGCATGCGAACAGTTGAAGTACACCGCTCACGCATCTTTGCCAAGCTCAAGGTTCGCTCTGCGGTTGAGATGGTCAACCTGCTCAACAAAAAATAGTCTGCAACTCCAAAGCCATCATGGCGCTCGACGAAGAAAGCTTTTCGCTCCTGCTGCAAACCGTGCAGCGCTACGTGCATGAGCGTCTCGTGCCGGCTGAAGACGAGGTGGAGCACAACGACGCCGTGCCCGACGCCATCGTCAACGAGATGAAGGAGCTGGGGCTGTTCGGCTTATCCATCCCCGAGCAGTACGGCGGCATCGGCTTGAGCATGGCGCAGGAGTGCGAAGTTGCGCACATCTTCGGGCAAACCGCGCTGGCGTTTCGCTCGACCTTCGGCACCAATGTAGGTATTGGCTCGCAAGGCATTCTGATCGACGGCACCGATGCGCAAAAGCGTGAATGGCTACCGCGCATTGCCAGCGGCGAGGTGATCACCTCGTTTGCGCTGACCGAGCCCAACGCCGGCAGCGACGCTGCATCCCTGCAAACCCGCGCCATGCCAAGCGGCAGCGACTACCTCATCACCGGCACCAAGCGCTACATCACCAATGCGCCGCGCGCGCATGCGTTCACGCTCATGGCGCGTACGCGCGAAGGCAACTGCGCAGACAGCATCAGCGCGTTCATCGTGCCGCGCAGCACGCCCGGCATCACGCTCGGTAAGCCCGACATGAAAATGGGCCAGCGCGGCACCAAAACCTGCGACGTGATCCTGGACAACGCACGCGTACCCGCTGCCAACATCATTGGCGAGGTGCCAGGCCGCGGCTTTCGCACCGCGATGAAAGTGCTCGACCGTGGGCGGCTACACATCAGCGCGGTGGCCTGCGGCCTTGCGCAGCGCTGTTTGGACGAGGCGGTGCGCTACGCACGTGAGCGCAAGCAATTCGGCAAGCTGATTGGCGAGTTTCAACTCGTGCAGGCCATGCTGGCCGACAGTCAGGCTGAGATCTACGCAGGCGTGAGCATGATGCGCGACGCAGCGCGGGCATACGACCTGCAATCACAACCTGGCAGTGACAAGCGCGTGAGCATGCAGGCCAGTTGCTGCAAGATGTTCTGTACCGAGATGGCAGGCCGCGTGGCCGACCGCGCGGTGCAGGTGCACGGCGGCGCAGGCTATATCAACGAGTACAAAGTTGAGCGGTTTTACCGCGACGTGCGGCTATTGCGGCTGTATGAGGGCACCACGCAGATACAGCAGCTCATCATCGCCAGGCATTTACTGAACGAACCGTAATTACTTAAACCGTTATTACTCCAAGCTCTATTTGGTTTTTACTGGTTTAAATTAAAGCAGCTACTAGGTCATAGGGCACACAGTATCAACTATGGATCAAAGGCGTATTGGCCAGCACCTCCTCCATGGTCGTTGCGCCTTCGGCCACCTTCATGGCCCCAGCCACACGCAACGGGTGCATGCCGTCCTTGATGCCCTGCGCTCGCAGCTTGCCGATATCGGGCTCTTTGGTGACGAGCTCGCGCAACGCATCGGTAAGCGTCAGCAATTCATACACACCCAGCCGACCCTGGTAACCCGTCATACGGCACTCCAGGCAGCCCACGGCTTTGTAGGGCCGCTGTGTGCCGTGTACCGACCAGGGTTTGACGGCCTCCTCGAACGCTGCCTTATCAAAGTTGTCGTGAGGCGCCTTGCAATGTGTGCACAGCGTGCGCACCAGGCGTTGTGCCAGCACACCCAGTACGGTGGCGTTAAGTAGGTAATAGGGCACGCCCAGCTCAAGCAGGCGGGTGATGGCGCTGGGCGCGTCGTTGGTATGCAGGGTGCTGAACACAAGGTGGCCGGTCAATGCAGCCTGCACCGCCATCTCGGCCGTCTCCAGGTCGCGAATCTCACCCACCATGATGATGTCGGGGTCTTGCCGCATCAGCGCGCGCAGGCCGTCGGCAAAGCCGAGGTCGATGCCGTGCTGCACCTGCATCTGGTTGAGCGAGGGTTCGATCATCTCGATCGGATCCTCCACCGTGCACACGTTCACCTCGTCGGTCGCCAGCCGCTTGAGGGTGGAATACAACGTCGTGGTTTTGCCGCTACCCGTGGGGCCGGTCACGAGGATGATGCCGTAGGGCCGCGTAATGAGGCTCTCCCAGCGCTTGGCGTCGTGCTCATTGAAGCCGAGCGCGGCGAGGTCTTTCACCACCACCTCGGGGTCGAAAATCCGCATCACCAGCTTCTCGCCAAAGGCGGTAGGTAGCGTGCTCAGCCGCATCTCCACCTCGTTGCCGTCGGGGCGTTTGGTTTTGATGCGGCCGTCCTGCGGGCGGCGCTTTTCCACCACATCCATACGGCCAAGCAGCTTGACGCGGCTCGTGATCGCGTTCATCACCGAAGGCGGCACCTGGTACACCGGATGCAGCACACCGTCGATGCGAAAGCGCACCACGCCCTGGTCGCGCCTGGGTTCGAGGTGAATATCGCTGGCGCGCTGCTCGAAGGCGTATTGCCACAGCCAATCCACGACCTGCACCACGCCAGCATCATTGGCATCCAGCGTCTTACCGGTGCGGCTGAGTTCCACCAGCTGCTCGAACTGTGACCCAGCTAGCGCTCCGCCGGATTTGACGGCGGTCTTCACACTCCGGGCGAGATTGAAGAACTCGTTGGTGTAGCGCTGAATGTCTTGCGGATTGCTCACCACTCGCGTAATGCGCTTGCGCCACATGCGCTCGAGCTCGGGCACCCAGCTGCGGTCAAACGGCTCGGCGGTGGCCACCGTCACCTCGTCTTGCGTCACATTGATCGGCAAGATGCGGTAGCGCTCGGCAAAGCCGGCGCTCATCAATTCACCAATACGTGTGATTTCGACTTTCAGCGGGTCGATACGCAGGTACGGCACCGAGGCCTGCCTAGCGAGCCACTCGGTCACCCATTCCATGTCGAGCACACGGCCGGTTTGCGCATGCTGCATCTTGGCCTGGGCAAGCCGCTCGATGGCATGCATGCGTGCCGACATGTTGGAGCAGCGCTCGTAGGCATGGCGCGCCGCGTCGGGCGAGATCTGCTTGTCGGCCTGTAACTGCTGCAATACCTCCCGCCAGTCGAGTAAATGCCCGGCGCCAGTGGCGCTGGCGGGCAGCGAAGTGGGGGCTTTACTGGCCGCCGAAGAGGATGTGCGTTTGTGCTGTATGCTGGCGCTTGACATGCCTGCGATTGAATCATTGACAGCCATGCAAGCGCAAGGCTTTAAGCCATTTTCGCGCAGGTAAATCGGTGTTTTGCGCCACAGAAGCCGCACGCAGCCTGAGCTCAGCCCCGTCAGGCACCGCCTCCGATGCAACAGCCACAACGATAATGTTGCCGTCTTTAGTGGGCTCAAACTGCCACACCTGCTCAAAACACGCCTGAATGCGACGCAGGCTACGTGCAAAGTTGGCGCGGTGGCCAAACAGGTTCACCGTCATCGCGCCGCCCGGCTGCAAAGCCGTGCGGCATTGCGCATAGAACTCGGGTGTGTCTAGCACCGGCGCCTCGGCCTGATGGTCGTACAAGTCCACCATCAATGCAGACACACTGGCCGCTTGGGCCCGTGCAAGCCACTGGCCAGCGTCCATCACCTCCAGCGTGAGTTGGCCTTTCGACTGTTGCGGCAACGGCAGATCAAACCACAGCAGCGCAGTGTTGCGCACCGCCGGGTTCAGCTCGATTGCCGTGGTACGCATATGCAGCCTACGCAGGCAATACTTGGTGAGTGACCCAGCACCTAAGCCGAGTTGCACCGCATGGCCATTGGCCCATTGCGCCGAGGGCACGAATAGCAGCCACGCCATCATGCGCTGCACGTACTCCAGCGCGAGGTGGTCGGGCTTCCTGATTTGCATGGCGCCTTGCACCCAGGCCGTGCCCAGATGCAGGTAGCGTGTCCCGAGGTACTCAGAGATCGTGGGCTCGGGTAGTAGGCTGGCACTGGAGGTAAGGCTGGGGCTAGGGCTCATTGCGCTATCATCGCAGAACACTTTGCCGTGAAGCCTTCAGATAGGGCATCAGCGCTGCACGCCAAGCTTCGAGCTTACGGTCAAAACTCCAGCTTGCATTGGCTGGGCTTGTGGACGGCAGCACATGAACGGCCATACCTAACGCGGCCAGGTGCTTGCGATTACGGGCCGATTCGCCCCCGTTATGCGCCACTGCGCGAACGCGAGGGTAGCGCGCCAGCAGTGTGGCAAAGTCGTTCAACTGTGCGTTTTGGATCGCGGCATCGAGGCTACCTGTGCGCTCACAACTGGCATACACATCCCAGATTCCTATGCTTCCCGCCTTTATCGAATTGATCCTATCGTTGTACTCCATTGTGTATAAGTCTTTATTGAGCACAGCAGACAGCACGCGCCAGAACTGGTTGCGTGGATGCGCGTAGTACTGCTGCGCGTTGAGTGAGGCCACGCCGGGAAAGCTGCCCAGTATCAACACCTGCGTGCTTGCCGAGATGATGGGCTCCAGGCCCACGAGGCGTGAAGTTGCTGCGGTCATGGCGTGGTTGCGAGCAGAGCACGCAGCCTTGGCAGCGCGTCACAGGCATTGTGCGTGGTCGCGGCGGCCAAATCGACGGATGGCATGCCGCGCAAATCTGCCACCACCTGCGCGATTCGTGGCAGGTAAGCCGGCTCGTTGCGTTGCTTGTAAGCCCAATGCGGCGCAATGTCAGGTGAGTCTGTCTCCATCACGAGAGCATCAATGGGCACCTCCGCCGCCAGGCGGCGAATTTGCAGTGCACGCTCAAACGTACACGCGCCGCCAAAGCCCAGCTTGAAGCCGAGCTTGATGAACTCTTGCGCCTGTTGATCGCTGCCGTTGAACGCATGTGCAAAGCCGCCAGGCACTGCTATGCGGCGCAGGTGCTTGAGCAGCATGTCCTGAGAGCGGCGCACGTGCAACAGCACCGGCAAGTCAAAGCTGCGTGCAATCTTGAGCTGCTCCGCATAAAAATGCTCTTGCTTCTCACGCGCCTGCGGCGTAGTGAGTTCCGGCACGAAGAAGTCGAGCCCGATCTCGCCTACGCCCACGAATCGCGGGTCGCTCATCGCCCGCTCAATAGCGGTGCGCGTCACGGCGATGTCTTCGTGCTTCGCCTGAGGCGTCCACATAGGATGGATGCCCAGCGTGTAGGCCAAGCCATAGCGGTGAGCGCAGTCGCGCACGCTGGCATAGTGCTCCACAGCCCCGGGCAGCACGATCATCATGCTCACGCCGGCAATACGTGCACGTTGCACGGTAGCGTCCCGGTCAGCGTCGAACTCCGGTGCATCGAGGTGGGTGTGGGTGTCAATCCACATCTTGGGTTCAGGCCGAGTGCAGCACTCCGTCGCGCAGGTGGTAGCGACTGGCGCAGCGCGCGGCAAGCGACTCGTCGTGCGTCACCAGCACGAAAGCGGTGCCATGCTCGGCAGCCAGATCCATCATCAGTTTGAACACGCCGTCGGCGGTTGCACGATCGAGGTTGCCCGTGGGCTCGTCGGCCAGCACCACGGAAGGCTGCGTCACGAGCGCCCGCGCGATGGCACAGCGCTGCCGCTCACCCCCCGAAAGCTCTGCCGGACGATGCATCATGCGCTGCGCAAGCCCCACGCGTGTCAGCTCTTGCGCGGCAAGCTCACGCGCCTGTGCCACGCCAATGCGGCGAATGCGCAGCGGCATGGCGACATTGTCCAGCGCCGTGAACTCCGGCAGCAGATGATGAAACTGGTACACAAAGCCCACGTGCTTGTTGCGTAACTCGCCCTGCACGGATGCGCTCAATTCTGTGAGCGCCTGGCCTGCAATGCACACCGTGCCAAGCGTGGGTGCATCTAGCCCGCCCAGCAGATGCAGCAGCGTGCTCTTGCCGGAGCCGGAGGCGCCGACGATGGCCAGTGTCTGCCCCGCATGAATCTGCAAGTCCACGCCGCGCAGCACGTGCACGTCCAGCCCGCCTTCTGAAAAGCGTTTTTCCAGCCCAAGCGCTGCGATCACTGCTCCGCCGTTTAATTGACTACTCATAGCGCAACGCCTCCGCCGGGTTGGTCTTGGCGGCGCGCCAGCTCGGGTATAGCGTGGCCACGAATGCCAGCAGCAATGAGATCAGCATGATGGGCACGATGTCGCTCATGCGCGGGTCGCTGGGCATGGAGCTGATCATGTAGATGTCTTTAGGCAAGAACGCCACGCCCAACATGCGCTCGATGAAGGGCACGATCACGTCCACGTTGTACGCCACCAGGCACCCCAGCCCCACACCAATGAGAGTGCCGACCACGCCGGCAAACGCGCCCTGCGTGATGAAAATGCCCATGATGCTGCGCGGGCTTGCGCCCAGGGTGCGCAAAATCGCAATGTCGCTCTGCTTGTCCGTCACCGTCATCACCAGCGTACTGACGAGGTTGAATGCCGCCACCGCGATGATGAGCGTGAGGATGATGCCGATCATGCGCTTTTCCACCTGCACCGCGCTGAACCACGCGGCGTTGCTCTTCGTCCAGTCGCGCACTGCGAGCTGTCCCGTGAGCACCGTGGTAAGCTGCCGCGCCACCGTGGGCGCCTCCATCATGTTGTCGATTCGCAGGCGCAGCCCGCTGGGTGCATAGCCTTCGAGGTTCTCGGAGCGGAAGATGCGTGCGGCATCCTCTACATTGATGAGTGCCATGCCACCGTCAAACTGACTATGCCCGGCCTCGAACATGCCCACCACCGTAACAGCGCGCATGCGCGGCGCAACACCAGCAGGCGTAACAGTGCCATTTGGCGCAATCAGCGTGATCTTCTCGCCGAGCTGCGCACCCAGGTTGCGTGCCAGATCCACCCCCAGCACGATGCCGAACTCACCGGCCCTGAGCGCAGCCAACTCGCCGCGCTTGATGTTCTTGCCCACATCAGACACCTGCGGTTCAAGAACAGGGTCTATGCCGCGGATCACCGCGCCACTCATGGTCTGGCCTCGCGACAGCAGCGCCTGCCCGCCCACAAAGGGCGCGGCGGCCTTCACCGCCTTCACGAGCTTAGCCTCCTCGGCCGTCTTCTGCCAGCTCGGCAACGCGCCGTCAAATGCAAACACCTCAACATGCGCCAGCACCGAGAGCATGCGGTCGCGTACTTCTTTTTGAAAGCCGTTCATCACCGACAGCACGATGATGAGTGTGGCCACACCCAGCGCAATGCCTGCGATGGATACACCGGAGATGAAGCTGATGAAGCCGTTGCGGCGTTTGCCGGCGCGGGTGTAGCGCCAGCCGATCATGAGTTCGTAGGGAAGGTTCACGAGGCGTATTGTGCTTGATTGTCTTGCGTACCCTTGTATCGATAAGGAAATGCTGAATCAGTCTGGCGCGTGATAATCGGAGCTGACATGCACTATGTAGTTCCCTATTTTTGTATTGACGATCCAACTGCGCGTGAGGCGCTGCTCGCACAGGCGCCCGCCTCACTGACCGAGTGGCTGGCCGACGCATACTGCGTGACGGCCAACAACAACGGCTCGGGCGAGCAAGACTTTGCGAGCGGCTATGAGTATTTTCTCGCGCACTGCCTGGGTAAAGCCGCTGCGGACGGCGTGTTCCCGCATGCAGCACTGGCTCGCCACTGGGCTGGGTTGAGCGCGCAAGGTGCATGGGGCGAGCTGCGACTGGTGCACTGGCAGGTACGGCGCGAGGACATCGTGCTTCATCCGCAATTCGATTTGCAAGTCACGCAGGCCGAGCACACTGCAATCGAGCAGAGAATTGCACCGCTGCTGGCAGAAGACGGCTTTACGCTACACACGCAGATGCCAGGTGTTTGGCATATTGCGGGCACGGATCTGGAACATCTGCAAACTGCAACGCCAGCGCGTGCGGCGGGCCGTGACATGCGCAGCTTCTTGCCAAAGTCACAGCACGACGCCAAGGCCGCGCAAAAATGGCGGCGCATCGCCAATGAGATGCAAATGCTGCTGTACAACCACCCGGTGAATGATGCACGTGAAGCTACCGGCATTTTGAGCCTCAATGCAGTGTGGTTATCGGGCTGCGGCGTGCTGCCCGCGCCGGCACCGGCCAAGCCCAGCCATACCGTGTTCGAGCAGCATATTACGCCGCTCTTGCAGGGTAACTATAAAGAGTACACACAGTTATTGGCTCATATAATTAGCAGTGAAGATGTTATACCCATAACACTATTAACCCTTTGTGGTGAAAAAGGTTGGGTCAGCCTGAAGCACAAGCCGCGCGGCAAACTCACCAGAATGCTTGGCCGCAAGGGCGCAAGGCTGCAAGACTTACTGGCGCTGATCTGAATGCAGTTCATAGAACGCACTGTCGACCCGCGCGCCGCCTGGGCGCTGGAGCAATCAGGTCTCACGCCTTTGCTCGCACGTTTGTACGCAGCGCGTGGTGTACGCAGCGCCACCGATCTGGACGAGAACTTGAGCGGCCTGCTGCCGCCGTCGGGCATGAAGGGCTTGAACGACGCGGCTGCACTGCTGGCCGGCGGCATCGAGGCGCGCCGGCGCATGCTGGTGATTGCCGACTATGACTGCGATGGTGCCACCGCCTGTGCTGTGGCCGTGCGCGGCTTGCGCGCCCTTGGCGCCGACGTGGGCTACCTCGTGCCCAACCGCTTTGAGTACGGCTATGGCCTCACACCGGCCATCGTCGATCTGGCGGCTGCGCAAAGCCCGCGGCCGCAATTGCTCATTACGGTGGACAACGGCATTGCCAGCGTTGCTGGCGTGGCGCGTGCACATGAGCTTGGCATCCCAGTGCTCATTACCGATCATCATCTGCCGGGGCCTGAGCTGCCAGCAGCGGCGGTGATCGTCAATCCCAATCAGCCGGGCTGCCCGTTTGCGAGCAAGGCCATCGCCGGCTGTGGCGTGATGTTTTATGTATTGCTTGCGCTGCGTGCGCTGCTGCGCGAGCGCGGCGTGCTGAGCCCGCAAACACAACCCAAGCTCGACGCATTGCTCGATCTCGTGGCACTGGGCACCGTGGCCGACGTAGTGCCGCTGGACGCCAACAACCGCCGCCTGGTCGCGCAGGGCCTACGGCGCATCCGCGCCGGCCGTATGCACGCGGGCATGCGTGCGTTGTTTGCCGTGGCATCACGCCAGGTCGAGTTAGCGACCACGGCCGACTTTGGTTTTGCGCTGGGGCCGCGACTCAACGCAGCGGGCCGACTGGCCGACATGAGCCTGGGCATCGAGTGCTTGCTCACCGACGACGACGCGCATGCGCAGGCGCTAGCCGCACAGCTCGATACCATCA
>CAYSMM010000041.1:0-5513 GCA_964432095.1 uncultured Burkholderiaceae bacterium
ACGGCGTTTACGTCAACGCTGTGGCGCCTGCGGTAATCGAGACGCCGATTCTGAAGACGCTCACGCAGGAGCAGATTGACTACATGGCGTCGAGGATTCCCATGGGCCGCGTGGGCAAGCCTGAGGAGGTGGCCATACACATCGGCCGCTCGCGTATCGGTAGTGAGATGAACCGCTTTCTCGATGCGATTGGCTCGCCTTCGCTATTCAACCATCGAGCCATATGCTCCAGCAACAAACGCGCAGCCAACTATGTGTGTCTGGGCGAGACGGATTGGGAGTCCGTAGATCTGGAGCGTTGCAAGTACATGCTGAACTTCGGCTCTAATTTTTATGAGGCCCACCAAGGGGCGATTCACTTTGCCATCCGCGCTGTCAGGGCACGCTACGACAATGGCGCAAAGCTGGTGACGTTTGACGTGCGCATGAGCAACACAGCTGGCCGCAGTGACGAGTGGTGGGCCCCCAACCCCGGCAGCGAGGGCGCTATCGCGCTGGCGATGGCGCATACCATCATGGACGCTGGCGAGCACGACCGCCAGTTCCTCGATAACTGGTGTAATGTGAGCGCAGACGATTTACATGCCTGGCTCAAACGCAACGGCTACACCACAGAATGGGCCGAGCAACTGAGCGGTATTCCCGCAGCAGATATTCGCCGCATGGCGCTGGAGTTTGCCCGGGCACGCCCGCAGTGCGCAGCGTTCACCAACCGCGGATCGAGCGCGCACTACAACGGCTTCAACAACGACCGCGCCGTAGTGATGCTCAACGCTGTGGTGGGCAGCGTAGGTAAGCCGGGTGGCTACTGCTACACGGTGGAGCCTACGCGCGTTCCAGGGCAGGCATTTCCGGAGCTGCAACCGCGCCCGCGACGGCCTACGGCCAAGAGCGCAATCGAGAACCCGCCAGAGTGGCCGCTGGCCAACAAGTGGCAGCGCATGAAGGTGGGGCAGATTGTTTACGACTACATCAAGCAGGGCCGCGGCAAAGTGCAGGTGTACATCAGCTACACACTTGCCGCGCCACTCACTTGGCCCGAAGGGCGCAGCCTAGCGGTGGAGGTGCTCAAGGACGAAGCCCTGATTCCGTTTCACGTATGCAGTGACGTGGTGTACAGCGAGACTGCGCACTATGCAGACATCATCCTGCCCGATGCCACCTACCTCGAACGCTGGGGATTCGATACGCGCAACAACATGGAGCTGCGCGACTATGTGACGCTGCGCCAGCCCATTGTGCCACCGCCAGGCGAGTGCGTGAGCTTTGTCGATTCGATGATCGCTCTGGCCAAACGCATCAGCCCCGAGACCGCAAAGTACTTTGCGTTCAAGGATCATGAGGAATGGATCAAGCTGCGTTGTCAAGCCTTAACGCAGCGCGTGGGTGAAGACGGCTTTGAATACATGAAGCGCAACGGCGTATGGCAGGACACCAGCAAGCCGCAGTACTACGAACTCTTCAACTGGGAGCTGACGGCCAAGGAGCTTGAGCGCACTCGTGTTGACGAGCGTACGCAACTCATCCATCGCGTGGCAGCAGACGGCAAGGAGGCGGTGGTCGGCATCATGATGGGCGGTAAGCCCCGGCGCGGCTTCATCACGCCGTCGCGCAAGTTTCAGATCTTCAGCCAGGACGTGGCCGATGCGGCGAAGGCGCTGAAGTTCGATGAGCCCTTTGGTGCCGGCATGCCCGGCTACTTTGGCATACCGTCGTTCAACCTGATGGGGCCCGATCACCTTCATCTAGTCACCTTCAAGTGGAACGTGCATACTCAGGGCCGCACTGCGGCGCAAAAGTATCTGACTGAGATCGTGCACCACAACCCTTTGTGGATGCACACCTCGGCCGCAGAGCAGCGGGGCTTAAAAACGGGCGACCTGGTGGAGATCACCACCTTCCGCGGGGAGGCGCACTTGTACAAGCACGCCACTGGAAAGCCGGGTGACGTAGTCGGTCGTGCGGTGGTGCCGGTATTCGTGACAGAGGGTATTCACCCCAGGGTCATTGCCATCAGCAACAGCCTGGGTCACTTCGCACATGGGCGTGCAGCCAATGGCAAGCGCGCCGCGCGTGCAACTTTTGCAGGCTTTGACGACGCTGTGATTACCGAGGATCAAGACTTGAGCGAAGACCTGTGGTGGGGTCAAGGGCAGAGCTTGTGGTCGCGGCTAACTGGTAGCGGCAACGGCTTGGGCGTGGGCTACAACCTCAACGCCATCATGCCCATCTATCCCTCGCCACTGGTGGGTATGCAGGGCTGGTACGACACGGTGTGCACCGCGCGTAAAGTAGTCTGACTTCTTGCGGCCACTGTACCCGTTTGCCCTCGCTGAACACGGGGCGTTGCTCACACGCTGCAAGATGGCCATTTGCGCTGCATTTCAAGGCGTCGCATTCATTACTGCCTGTAATTTGAGCAGTGCGTTTCACACTGCCTGAAACAGGCTGCAACGTTTGTACAAGCAGCGTGACAGTTGGTCGTAGCACTGACATGCAGTTGTACAAACAATCGCATATTAATCAATGAATCGTGGTAACACACACCACTCGCCTGCCTGTACAAGCGCACATCATGCGACATATAGGTGAGTTGCAAGACCAAGGAGCACCTCTCATGATCCATTCCCAACGAGTACACACATTCAAACCCAGGCTTGCTGCACTGTTGGCTGCTGCTGGCATCGTGCTGGCTGCTTGCGGCGGTGGCTCGGGCACCGAGGGCGGTGTGAATGCCCCGGGCCAAACACCACCGCCTGCATCTCCTCCGCCCGGCGGTGCCGTTCCGCCTGAGATGCCACCTGCGATTCAGAGTGTATCCACGGGGGGCGTCACCACGGTATCCATCGGCGCCAGCAGCAACAACAGCGCAGCTGCCAAGAGCGAAGCGACGAAGGCTTTGATACTCGACTTTGAAGGCAAGGTGACCGAGGGCCCCAGCAAAGATACCGAGCTCAAGGGTAAGCTGCTGCTACGCGGTACGAGCGCAGATGAAGGCAAGACCTTCACGCTCGAAGGCAAACTCGTGCAGCGTGGAAAGTCTGGCGATGCGCCCCAGGTCACACCTGAGCAGCGCGCGAAAATCGAAGCACTGATCAAGAAGTTTCAAGAGGACGCGCGTGCGCTGAACGACGCATTGCGCGAGGCCATCAACAAGTTGGTGGAATCCAAAGAGGCAGAGCTAGCCAAGCTGCGCGAGCAGTGGATGGCGATCAACCCCACCTCGCCCGACGCACAGCAAAAGTACAAAGAGCTGAGTGATAAGGCCAGGGCCGTGGTCGAGGACTTTCGCAAGCAGCTCACGGAGCTGCTGGACAAGTTCCAAGCCGACATCAAGGCGCTGCACGACAAGTTCCGCGACGATCTGAAGGCGCTGCTGCCAGCAGGCGGCATGGATGGCGCCGAAGGCAATGTCATCAACGTCTCGGGTAAGCTCGCCGAAGACGGCAAGATCAGCCTGACATTTGACCTGGGTGCTGCAGGCAAGATCGAGGGTACGGGCGCACCGAATGCCGAGGGCGACTACAGCGGCACTTTCACAGGGCCTAAGACAGGTGACAAAGGCGCGTGGACGGCCGAGGCATTTGGCCGCCGTATGCCGCCCGTGCCGGGCCCGATTCCACCCATAGGCGCGCAGGCTTGCCCGGCGGGCACGCAAGCCGTGCTGCAAGGTGAGATCAGTGAGGTGAAGTCGGCCACCAGCTTCAATGTGGGCCGCAACCTGCCGCTTGGCCCCATGCGCACCGGTGTGCCAGTGGACACGAGTGCAGCCAAGTACGTCAACGGTGTGCAGTCCGACATTGCTGTGGGCAAGGCTGTGCGTGTGTGTGGTAACGAGCCTATAGCCATCAAAGACGGTGCCATCGTACCGGTGAAAGCTACGGTAGTTGAGTTTCTTAAGCGATCTTGAATCTTAATACTGCATTAAGTAATATGCCGTTACTGCTTTTCCAACAGGCGGTAAACGGCATTTACTGCATATAGTATCATTATTCAGTCAGTTTAGTAAAACGCCTGCAGCCCCGTTTGTGCCCGACCCAGGATCAGCGCATGAATGTCGTGCGTGCCTTCGTAGGTGTTGACGGTTTCCAGGTTGATCATGTGGCGGATGACATGGTACTCATCATGAATGCCGTTGCCACCGTGCATGTCGCGCGCCACACGCGCGATTTCAAGCGCCTTGCCACATGAGTTGCGCTTGATCAGTGACACCATTTCGGGCGTTGCGCGGCCTTCGTCCATGAGACGGCCCACACGCAGTACGGCTTGCAGCCCGAGCGTGATGTCGGTTTGCATGTCGGCCAGTTTTTTTTGAATCAGCTGGTTTTGCGCCAGCGGCCGGCCGAATTGTTGACGGTCGAGCGTGTACTGCCGCGCACGGTGCCAGCAATCCTCTGCCGCGCCAAGCGTGCCCCAGGCAATGCCGTAGCGCGCCTTGTTCAGACAACCAAACGGACCCTTCAGGCCATTGATGTTGGGCAGCAGATTCTCGGCCGGCACAAACACATCGTCCATCACGATCTCGCCGGTAATAGACGCACGCAGACTCATCTTGCCTTCAATCTTGGGGGCGCTCAAACCCTTCATGCCTTTGTCGAGTATGAAGCCATGAATCGCTTCCTGCCCGCCGACCCTGCCGTCAGTATCCTGCAGCTTGGCCCACACCACGAATACATCGGCAATCGGCGAATTGGTAATCCACATCTTGCTGCCTTTCAAGATGTAGCCGCCGTCGGCCGGCTTGGCGCGGGTTTGCATGCTCGCGGGGTCGCTGCCGTGGTTGGGCTCCGTCAGGCCAAAGCAGCCCACCCATTCGCCGCTGGCGAGTTTGGGCAGATACTTGCTGCGCTGCGCTTCGCTGCCATAGCTGTAAATGGGGTGCATGACGAGCGAGCTTTGCACGCTCATGGCGCTGCGGTAACCGCTGTCTACACGCTCCACCTCGCGCGCCACCAGGCCGTAGCACACATGGTTGAGCCCCGCGCAGCCATAACCCTCGATGGTGGTGCCAAGCAGGCCGAGTGAGCCCATCTCGGTCATGATCTCGCGGTCGAACCTTTCATGCCGTGCAGCCATCAAAATACGAGGCTGCAGCTTTCCCTGGCAGTAGTCACGCGCAGCGTCGCGCACCGCGCGCTCGTCGTCGCTCAATTGCTCGTCAAACAGCAATGCGTCGTCCCAGCGAAAACTGGGTTTGAGATCATTCATTTTCATATCGCTGCCTACATACAAGTCCGTTAAGCTTTACTATCTCTAATCGTTTCATTCTACGCCGCGAAGGACATTCACACATGCCGCAACCCACAGAAACCGCGATAGTCGGCGGCGGATGCTTTTGGTGCACCGAGGCTGTGTTCGAGCAGGTGCATGGTGTGCTAGATGTGGAAAGTGGCTACGCCGGTGGGCATGTGCCCAACCCGAGCTATGAGCAGGTGTGTGACAAGACCACAGGTCATGCCGAGGTGGTGAAGCTCGTGTTCGACCCGTCCGTCATCAGCTACAAAGACATCCTT
>CAYSMM010000041.1:5523-11703 GCA_964432095.1 uncultured Burkholderiaceae bacterium
ACTTAAAATCTTCTTTGCGGTGCACGACCCCACCACTCTCAACCGCCAGGGTAACGACGAAGGGCCGCAGTACCGCAGTGTAATCTTCACGTTGAACGATGCACAGCATGCTCAAGCCTTGAGCACGATTGCAGCGCTGGAGGCTGACGGCGTATGGGGCAAAAAGTTCGTGACTGAGGTCACGGCCTTCACCAATTATTTTCCGGCAGAGGATTACCACCAGAATTACTTTGAGAAGCATCCTGGGCAGGGCTACTGCATGTTTGTCGTGGGGCCGAAGGTGGACAAGTTCCGCAAGAAGTTCGCGAAATACCTCAAACCCGAGTACCGCTAAGGCGGTTAGCGCTGTGTCTATGGCTATCGCGATGCGAACGGAAAGCTGGTAGCGCTGGGCTAAGCGTCTCAGAATACATTGGGCGACATAGTCCCGGCCGTTGCCGCTTACTGCAAGCCCGGAGCCGCCTTCGATTAAGGTGAAAGCCTATCGCGCAGCCAACTGCCATCTGGCTGCAAACGGTAGCGAATACGGTCGTGCAGGCGAGAACGTCGGCCTTGCCAGAACTCCCAGCACTCCGGCTTCAAGCGATACCCACCCCAATGCGGCGGTCGTGGCGGGTTGAGACCGAGCTTCAACCCGAACTCCGCAGCCCGCTTGACGAGCGTCAGCTGCGAATCAATGACTGTGCTTTGATCGGACGCCCATGCGCCGATGCGCGACGCGAGCGGACGTGACGCAAAGTATGCATCACTTTCCTCATCACTCACCCAGCTTACTGAGCCCTCTATGCGTACCTGCCGCTCGAGCTCTACCCAATGAAACAAGAGCGCCGCATAAGGATACGCTGCCAATTCTTTGCCCTTACGCGACTGGCGGTTGGTGTACCAAACAATGCCGCGCTCGTCGTAACCCTTAATCAACACGATACGTGCCGAGGGTTTGCCGTCCTCACCCACAGTTGCAAGCGTCATGGCATTGGGCTCAGGCAACTCTGCCTTCAGTGCCTCATTGAGCCACTTGTCAAATTGTGTGAGTGGATTGAGTTCGGCGCTGGCCTCGTCCAGCTCACCGTGCTTGTAGTCTTTACGCAGGTCGGCGATGTTCATGCGATGAGTATATGGAGTCTTTAAAGACCGTATGACGTACCTAGGCAAACTAGGCGTGCAATCTGTGCGTCGTGGATTCCTGCGCGATGCAATGCCTCGTGCGTACGTTTCACATACTCCCAGGTGGTGCCATAGCGGCCGGCCGCATGCTTGAAGACCTTGAGGTACTGTTTGTCATTGAGTTGGCCAAGGTAGCTTGCATGCGTGCGAGATAGCGTGAAGGTGAGTGCGGTGACGTGACCCATGGCCGTGTAGCAGTTCACCCAACGTGGCGTGTACACCGCATTGATCATCTCTCGATGCCAAAGGCGGTTGAGCTCAAATTCAGCGCAACGCTGTGAAATTCGTAAAACCACGCCCTGGCAGGAGCCGCCGCGATCGAGCGCAAACACCAGACCCGGTACCTCGGGCGTGCCGCGGTTGATAGTGCTCTTCATGCACAGGCTGCGGTGCCATCCGTGCAAGAGCGCACGCCGCGTCTCGGTGTGCTCGCACTCGGGTTTCCATATCAATGAGGCATATGCGAACACCCACAAGTCACCCGGCGGTCGTCCAGTCTGAAACTGCTCTAGCAGGGCGAGTGACTCCGGTTTCAAGGGGTAACGCATGCGATGCAATAATAATTCTGTAGAGCGCGCAATGCACGCATTCACCCGCATACTTTCGGAGTACTCACCATGTTGGCAGACAGAGAAGAAGAGCAACGTTACGGCATGTGGGCTGCGCTGGGTGTCATCACCCTGGTCATCGCGCTTGTGCTGGGTTTGGCGATCCGCCAGTCGTACAAGAGCGTGTCCTCTGCTGCAGCAAAGGCAGAAGATGCGGCGGTAGCCGGCAAGGCGGAGGACATGCTGCCGGTGGGTGAGCCGATTGCAAAAATCTACTTTGCCAGCGGGCAGGCTGCCATGCCACTGGACACGAAAGACGCCGTAGTGCGCGTGGTGGACATGGCCAAGAACAACCCCGGAAAAACAGTACTGATCTCAGGTTTTCATGACCCCAAAGGCGACCCGGCCAAGAACGAGGAGCTGGCCAAGGAGCGCGCCAAATCCGTGCGCGATGCCTTGCGCGCCGCAGGCGTTGAAGATGGGCGCATCATGTTGCGCAAGCCCGAAGTCACCACGGGCTCGGGCGATTTGAAGGAAGCGCGTCGCGTAGAGGTACGGGTTCAGTGATCATTCTTGCAGCCCGCTTAATCGACGGCAACGGTGTAATTCAGCGTAAGTCGCCCGCCGTCGATATAGAGAATCTCACCAGTGATGTAGCTCGATGCATCGCTGGCCAAAAATGCCACCGCGTCGGCTACTTCCGCAGGCTCACCCAGCCGCTTCATCGGTGTGCGGCTCATGATCTTGCGACGCGCCTGCTCGCTGCCCAGCACGGCGTTCTTGGCTAGTTCTGTGGAAATCGTGCCCGGCGCCACCGCATTGACGCGAATACCGTAATCCACGAGCGCCAGCGCCATGACGCGTGTCAACTGGTTTACCCCTCCTTTACTCACGTTGTAGCTTGCAATGTTGGGAATGGTCAGCAAGCCGTTGACGCTGCTCATGTTGACGATGCTGCCGCGCGTGCCGTGCTTGACCATCGCTCGCGCGACTGCCTGGCCTACCAGAAACTGTCCTTTGAGGTTGATGCGCAGCACGCGGTCGAAATCGTCCTCGCAGAGATCCAGAAAATCAGCGGTGTGCACAACCCCTGCGTTGTTGACGAGCACGTCGATACTGCCGTGCTTGGCAATCGCTGTGGTGACCATTGCATCCACTTGAGCTTTGTCACCAACATCGCATTGCACAAAAGTGCCGCCTAGCCTGGCCGCAAGATTTGCGCCCCGCGCTTCGTCCACGTCGGCAATCACGATCTGCGCACCTTCGGCCGCAAACTTGAGGGCGCATGCCTCGCCAATGCCCTGAGAGCCGCCCGTGATGAGCGTAACCTTGCTTTTCAACCCAAAATTCGCCATGCCTTACTCCTCCAGCAGTGACACGACATGATCGGCAATCGCCAAACAAGATGTCAAACCCGGTGACTCGATGCCAAAGCAGTTGACCAGCCCTCGCACGCCATGCACCCCTGGGCCTTGAATGGTGAAATCCGCTGCCGGCTCACCCGGGCGGTAGAGCTTGGGGCGGATGCCGCTATAAGCTGGGGTCAGTGCATCGTCCGCTAAGTCTGGCCAGTATTTACGGATCTCTGCATAGAAAGAATCGCTTCCGCAGGCATACACCTGGTAGTCAAAGCCTTTTTCGGTGGGCTTGACCCACTCGGCGTCGGGGCCGAAGCGTGCCTGGCCGGCAATGTCGAGTGTGAGATGTACGCCCAGGCCACCCACAGTGGGCACCGGGTAGATCAAGCGTGAGAACGGTGCGCGGCCGCTGAGCGAGAAGTAGCTACCCTTGGCAAAGTACTCTTGCGGGACGTGCCGAGTATCCAGGTGCTGCAGACTGCGCGCCACAGCCTGCGCTTGCAGGCCGGCGCAATTGACGACCTGGCGTGCCTCGATTTCACTGCCGCCGACTGTGGTCAGCGTAATGGATTGCGGGCCACAAGAGCCGCTGAGCACGGGCGATGCCAGTGCCACCATGCCGCCTGCACGCTGCAGGTCGCCTTGCAGTGCCAGCATCAATGCATGGCTGTCCACAATACCGGTAGAAGGTGACAGCAGTGCTCGCGTGCAGTGCAACTCGGGTTCCAGAGCGCGCGCCTGTGAACTGCTCAGTGGCCGCAGTGCTTCGTCACCCATCAGGCCATTGCGTATAGACTGAGCAGCGATTTCATCGAGCTTGGCATGCTCGGCTTGTGAGGTCGCTACAATCAGTTTACCGCAGCGTTTGTACGGCACGCCGCGGCTGGCGCAGTAGGCATACAGCAAACGCCTGCCCTGGGTGCACAGTTGCGCCTTGAGGCTGCCATCCGGGTAGTATATTCCGGCATGAATCACCTCGCTATTGCGTGAGCTGATCCCGGTCCCGATCGCGCCTTCCGCCTCGATCACCACTGTCTCGCGGCCGCGTAACGCCATGGCTCGCGCTACCGCCAGGCCCACGACTCCCGCGCCGATGACTGCGCAATCGACCCTGTCCATCAGGCTTCGTAGCCGTGCTCCGGCCCAGGGAAAGTACCGGACTTCACTTCGCTCACGTAAGCCTTGATCGCTTCACTCACAGCACTACGGCCGGCCATGAAATTCTTGACGAAGCGCGGCTTCTTGCCGGTGTACACGTCCAGCATGTCATGCAGCACCAACACCTGCCCGCTCGTGAACGGTCCAGCCCCTATACCTACAGTGGGTATATGCAAGTTGCTGGTAACCAGTTTTGCAGCTTGGGTTGGTACTAGCTCCAGTACTAGCATGGAGGCTCCTGCCTGTTCAATCGCTTTCGCCTCGGCGACGAGTCGCTCTTGCGCCTCGCCGGTACGGGCTTGAATGCGATAGCCACCAAGCTGATGAATGAACTGCGGCGTCAGCCCCAGATGAGCACAAACCGGAATGCCACGTTGCGTGAGAAACTCAATCGTCGGCAGCAACCACGTGCCGCCTTCCAGTTTGACCATTTGCGCGCCGGCCTTCATCAGCTCGCTGGCGTTGCGGTAGGTGTGCTCAGGCCCTGCGCTGAAAGTGCCAAACGGCATGTCACCAATCACCCACGCACGGCGCGTGGAATTACGTACACCGCGCGCCACACATTGCACGTGATACACCATTTGTTCCTGCGTCACCGGCAAAGTGCTGTCCTGCCCCTGCACCACCATGCCGAGCGAATCACCCACCAACAGGCAATCGACGCCGCAACTATCCATCAGGCTTGCAAAGCTGGCGTCATACGCGGTGAGCATGGTGATCTTTTCGCCGCGCGCGTGCATGTCTCGCAGCACCGGCAGCGTGACGGGCTTGATGGCGGTTGGGACTGAGGCAGCAGTGGTGTGAACAGACATGGTGAGTGAGAGCAAATGCGTTGATCAATTCTTCCAGCGCTCGATGCGCACCGACTGTGTGGTCAACAGCACCTCACGCAGAAAACAAAGCAGTGCTGCGATGAAGCATGCCAGACCCCCGATAAAGCTGATGGGCACCCAGCGACTGACGAGCATCACTTTGCCAGTTCCCAGCTCGCTGAGAAACAATTCAAGAATGGTGACACCGATGAGCGTGGCGCATAGCACGAGCAAGATCATCGACCAATTGATCATACGGGCGCGCTTACCCAGGGCTTGCAACTCGTGTTCGAGCACGCTGATTTTGGTTTGCGGCAACGGCGCGCTGTCGAGGTGATCGAGTTTGTCTTCGATGGCGCGCGCGCGGTCGATCACTCTGCCCAGACGCGGCGCCAGCGCACCGATGAGCGCGGCAACCGCCGTGAGCAAAAACACCGGTGCAATGGAAAGTTGTATGCCGTTAGCGAGTGCCGAAGGGTCCATGGGTACGCATTGTGGCAGACGCTTGGCGCCTGCGCCGTGTACTCGTCCTGCATGACACTCTAGCGTTGAGGCGGGGGTGAGGCGGATGCTGGCTCGGCAGCTTCAGCCTCGCTGGATGCGCGCGCTGGCAGCTTGAAGACGGGGTAGCGGTCGCGCAAGCGGATTAGCTCGATGTCGGCCTCTTTCACTCGGCCCTTGCTGCGCAACTGCGTGATGTGCGCCCACCATTGCTCCGGGTCGGCCTCATGTGCGGGGCGGCCCAGCGACGCCAGCAATCGAGCACGCTGCTCCGCTGCGCTGGCGGGCGAGCCCGCTGCTGGCGGGGACGCAGAACCGGCGGCCTTCGAATAGCTTGCGGGTTTGTCTGCTGCAGCGATTGCGGGTGATGCGGTTTCCACTGCGGCAGGTGTGTTGTTTGCCACGGGCAAGGGTGCGGCTGCAACTCGCGCTGCCGCCGCTGGGGCAGCCGCAGCGTGTGTGCTACTCGCACTCCCTGCGCCGCTGGCGCTTGTAGCGTCGCTGGCAAGCACGGTTTTGGCAGACTCGGTGCTTGCGGCTGGCGCTCCTGTTAGTACCTCTCGTGACGGGCTGGTCGGCGCAGGCGGCGCCGCCGCAATCGTGGCAACGGGCTTCGTTGAAACTGCGGCTGCCGGCCGG
>CAYSMM010000042.1:0-10423 GCA_964432095.1 uncultured Burkholderiaceae bacterium
TAACTGACATGGCAAAACTTGCATTGATCAACCGCGAGAAAAAGCGCGAGAAACTCGTGGCGAAATTCGCCGCCAAGCACGCTGCACTCAAGGCCATCATCGACGACACCAGCAAATCCGACGACGAGCGCATGGCTGCCCGCCTGGACTTGCAAAAACTGCCCCGCAACGCAAACCCGACGCGCCTGCGTAACCGCTGCGCGCTCACCGGCCGTCCGCGCGGCACGTTCCGTCAGTTCGGCCTCGGCCGCCAGAAGATCCGCGAACTCGCCTTCAAGGGCGAAGTCCCCGGCGTTACCAAATCCAGCTGGTAATCAACTACCAGCAATAGCGCCGTAACACGGACACGCAAGGAGAAACGAATATGAGCATGAGCGATCCAATTGCCGACATGCTGACGCGCATCCGCAATGCGCAGCTGGTCGAGAAATCTGTGGTCACGCTGCCTTCGTCCAAACTCAAAGTGGCCATTGCCACTGTGCTAAAGGACGAGGGCTACATCGATAGCTTCAAGGTCGTCAGCAACGAAGGCCACAGCATGCTGGAAATCGGATTGAAGTACTACGCAGGCCGCCCGGTCATTGAGCGCCTCGAGCGCGCCAGCCGCCCGGGTTTGCGTGTGTACAAAGGCAAGAACGCCATACCTACCGTCATGAACGGCTTAGGTGTGGCCATCGTCTCCACCCCCAAGGGTGTGATGACAGACCGCAAAGCACGCGCTACCGGTACCGGTGGCGAGGTGCTGTGCTACGTGGCGTAAGGAGCAGGCAATGTCTCGAGTAGCAAAAGCCCCCGTGGCCGTGCCTCAAGGTGTCGAGGTTTCGATCGCCGGTTCCAAAATCACCGTCAAAGGCAAGCTTGGAAGCATTTCGCGTGACCTGCATGCCAAAGTGAATGTGGCCAATCAAGACGGCAAGCTCACGTTTGTGCCGTCCGACACCGAGCGCGATACCGACGCATTGGCCGGAACGACCCGTGCGCTGGTCGCGGGCATGGTGCAAGGCGTCAGCGCCGGTTTCGAGAAAAAGCTCACGCTGGTCGGTGTGGGTTTCAAAGCCGCAGCCCAGGGCACCAAACTTAACCTGGCTATCGGTTTTTCTCACCCAGTCAACAAAGAAATGCCGGCAGGCATCAAGGTCGAAACGCCCACCCCCACCGAGATCATCATCAAAGGTGTGGACAAGCAACTGGTCGGCCAGATTGCTGCTGAAGTGCGCGGCATTCGTCCGCCTGAGCCGTACAAGGGCAAGGGCATTCGTTATGCCGATGAACGCATCGTCTTGAAAGAGACGAAGAAGAAATAAGGAAGCGAGTCATGCTGAACAAGAAAGTAGCTCGTTTGCGCCGTGCTAAAGCCACTCGCGCGCGTATCGCGCGTTTGGGTGTCCCGCGCCTGACCATTTTCCGCAGCAACCTGCACATCTATGCCAACGTCATGTCTGCGGATGGTGGCAAGGTACTGGCTGCAGCCTCCACGCTGGACGCCGAGTTGCGCAAGCAACTTGCCGGCAATGGCGGCAACAAGGCTGCGGCCCAGTTGATCGGCGCGGCCATTGCGCAAAAAGCCAAGGCGGTAGGTGTGGAAACCGTAGCGTTTGATCGCGCGGGTTTCAAGTATCACGGCCGTGTGCAAGCGCTGGCTGATGCCGCTCGCGAAGCGGGCCTCAAGTTCTAAGGATCGATCATGGCAAGAATGCAAGCTAAACCGGCCGATGCCGAGCGCGACGACGGTATGAAGGAGAAGATGATCTCCGTCAATCGTGTAACCAAAGTCGTGAAGGGCGGCCGTATTCTCGGTTTCGCCGCGTTGACGGTGGTGGGCGACGGCGACGGCAAGATCGGCATGGGCAAAGGCAAGTCGCGTGAAGTGCCCGTGGCCGTTCAAAAAGCCATGGAGCAAGCTCGCCGCAACATGGTCAAGGTCAACATCAAGAACGGCACCATCCACCACAACGTAGTGGGCAAGCATGGCGCAGCAACCGTACTGATGGCGCCCGCCCCCAAGGGTACGGGCATCATCGCGGGTGGCCCGGCGCGTGCGATTTGCGAGGTGGTGGGTATCACCGACGTGGTTGCCAAGAGCCATGGCTCAACCAACCCCTACAACATGGTGCGTGCAACTCTGGCAGCGTTGACGTCGGTGACGACCGCTTCCGAAGTGGCCATGAAGCGCGGCAAGACTGTGGAAGAGATTCTGGGCTGATTGCGCCCCGGAGAAGCGAAATGACCGACAAGAAAACCGTCAAGGTACAACTCGTGCGCAGCCCTATCGGCACGCGTGAGGATCACCGCGCAACCGTGCGTGGCCTGGGCCTGCGCAAGATTCGCGGCATCAGTGTGCTCGAAGACACGCCCGCTGTACGCGGCATGATCAAGAAAGTGGATTACCTGGTGAAGGTGTTGCCCGCTTAAGTGCGAGGCCCTGAACTGGAGAACAGACTATGCAACTCAATACGATCAAACCTGCCGAAGGTGCCAAGCACGCCAAGCGCCGCGTAGGCCGTGGTATTGGTTCGGGCCTGGGCAAAACCGCTGGCCGTGGCCACAAAGGCCAGAAGAGCCGCTCGGGTGGCTATCACAAGGTGGGCTTTGAGGGCGGCCAAATGCCGATTCAGCGACGCTTGCCCAAGCGTGGCTTCAAATCCATGACGGCCAAGTTCAACGCCGAAGTGCGCCTGTCCGACCTGCAAAAGCTGGGTGCCGCCGAGGTGGACCTGCTCACGCTGAAGTCGGCGGGCCTCGTACCCAGTCTGGCGGTGAGCGCCAAGATTGTGGCTTCTGGCGAGTTGACCCATAAAGTTGCCGTCAAGGGTTTGTTGGCAACCAAGGGTGCCAAGGCCGCCATTGAGGCGGCTGGCGGATCGGTGGCTGAATCAATCTGAATTAAGCGACTGAATACTCAAAGGTTTTGATTTAAGTGTCTACGTCCGTATCAACACTGGCCAAGAGCGGTAAGTTCGGCGATTTGCGTCGTCGGCTCGTGTTTTTGCTGCTTGCGCTGATCGTGTACCGCATCGGAACTCACATTCCGGTGCCGGGGATCAATCCTGCGCGCCTGACGGAACTGTTCCAGCAGCAGCAAGGCGGTATTCTCGGCTTGTTGAATATGTTCTCGGGCGGTGCGTTGTCGCGCTTCTCGGTCATGGCGCTGGGCATCATGCCGTACATCTCGGCGTCGATCATCATGCAGTTGCTCACTTACGTCGTGCCGTCGATGGAGCAACTCAAGAAAGAGGGTGAAGCGGGTCGCCGCAAGATTACGCAATACACACGTTACTTCACGCTGGCGCTGGCGCTGTTCCAAAGCTATGGCATCTCGATTGCGCTGTCGGGCCAGGCGGGCTTGGTGATCAATCCGGGCGTGGGCTTTGCCGTGACCACCGTCATCAGCCTGACCGCAGGAACGATGTTCCTGATGTGGCTCGGTGAGCAGATTACTGAGCGCGGCCTGGGCAACGGTATTTCGTTATTGATTTTTGCAGGCATTGCAGCCGGTTTGCCAGCAGCATTGGGCGGACTGTTTGAGCTAAACCGCACTGGTGCAATGAGTGCGTTGACTCTGATCTTCATTGGTTTACTGGTGCTGGCGGTCACGTTTGCCGTAGTGTTTGTCGAACGCGGTCAGCGCAAGATTCCGGTGAACTATGCGCGCCGCCAAGTGGGTAACCGGGTGTATGGTGGCCAGTCGTCGCATTTGCCGCTCAAGCTCAATATGAGTGGTGTGATTCCACCGATTTTTGCATCGTCCATCATATTGTTGCCAGCGACGATCGTGGGCTGGTTCAGCACCGGCATGGACAACTGGTTTGGACGTGCGTTGCGCGACGCTGCGGCAGCATTGTCGCCTGGGCAACCGCCGTACATCCTGTTGTATGCCGGCATGATTGTGTTTTTCTGCTTCTTCTACACGGCGCTGGTGTTCAACAGCCGTGAGACGGCTGATAACCTGAAGAAGAGCGGTGCCTTCGTTCCTGGCATCCGCCCAGGCGAGCAGACCGCGAAGTACATCGACAAGATTTTGATGCGCCTGACGCTGGCGGGTGCCATTTACATCGCGCTAGTGTGCTTGCTGCCTGAGTTCCTGGTACTGAAATACAACGTACCGTTCTATTTCGGAGGTACTTCGCTATTGATCGTGGTGGTAGTGACCATGGATTTCATGGCGCAAGTGCAAGCCTATGTGATGTCTCAGCAGTACGAATCGCTGCTGAAAAAAGCGAACTTTAAAACCGGTTTGAACGCGACCCGCTAACAAGGACTTGGATGGCAAAAGACGACGTCATTCAGATGCAAGGTGAAATTGTGGAGAACCTGCCCAATGCGACCTTTCGCGTGAAACTGGAAAACGGCCACATTGTGCTGGGCCACATTTCCGGGAAGATGCGGATGAACTACATCCGCATCCTGCCGGGGGACAAGGTAACGGTTGAATTGACGCCCTACGATTTGACGAGGGCAAGGATCGTCTTCCGCGCCAAGTAAGGCGCGGCGGGCACTAAGGAGCGAGAAATGAAAGTCAGTGCATCGGTCAAGAAAATGTGCCGTAACTGCAAGATCATCCGCCGCAACGGCATTGTGCGCGTCATCTGTACCGATCCGCGTCACAAGCAGCGTCAGGGCTAAGAAGGAACAACCATGGCACGTATTGCTGGTGTAAACATTCCTGTGCAAAAGCACACCGAGATCGGTCTCACCTCGATCTATGGCATCGGCCGCACCACGGCGCGCAAGATTTGCGATGTTGCAGGTGTTGCCTATGACAAAAAGATCAAGGATCTCTCGGATACCGACCTGGAGAAGATCCGCGAGGAGATCGGCAAACTGGTGATCGAAGGCGATTTGCGCCGCGAATTGTCGATCAATATCAAGCGCCTGATGGACCTCGGTTGCTACCGCGGTTTCCGTCATCGCCGCGGTCTGCCCGTACGCGGCCAGCGTACCCGCACCAATGCACGCACCCGCAAGGGCCCGCGCAAGGGTGGCGTTGCATTGAAGAAGGGTTGATGAGCGCGGTTTCATCTCGCGCCCATCACGAAGATATTTACTGGAAAAACTATGGCTAAAGCACCCGCCAATACCGCAGCGCAGCGCGTTCGCAAGAAAGTTCGCAAGAACGTCAGCGACGGCATCATGCATGTGCATGCGTCGTTCAATAACACCATCGTGACGATCACCGACCGTCAGGGTAATGCCCTGTCGTGGGCGTCCGCGGGGGGGCAAGGCTTCAAGGGCTCGCGCAAGTCCACGCCGTTTGCGGCTCAGGTGGCTGCCGAGAACGCCGGCCGTGCCGCGCTGGAATGTGGTATCAAAAACCTGGAAGTGCGTATCAAGGGCCCGGGCCCCGGCCGTGAGTCTGCCGTACGCGCGATCAACAACCTTGGCATCCGTGTCACCTCGATCTCCGACGTGACACCGGTCCCGCACAACGGTTGCCGCCCGCCCAAGCGCCGTCGTATCTAACATTGAGCGATCTGTAGCCGTGAGCGGTGTCAGCGTTTCAACCTGAATCGAGTACTCATCACTGATCACAAGGCAGATCATATTTTTGTAAGCCCACTGCCCCATGAACCGGGGCTCCCGTAGCAAATCGGCTGCGGCAGAAATTGAAAGGAAGCAAAGTGGCACGTCAGATCACCCCGAGCGGTAAGCTCGCCCGCCGTGAAGGCACCGACCTGTTCTTGAAGAGCGCACGGCGCTCGATTGACAGCAAGGTCAAGTTCGAATCCAAGCCCGGCCAGCATGGCCGCACCTCCGGCTCGCGTCAGTCCGATTTCGGCACGCAGTTGCGCGAGAAGCAAAAGATCAAGCGTATGTATGGCGTGCTCGAGCGTCAGTTCCGCCGCTACTTCGCCGAAGCCGAGCGCCTGCAAGGCAATACAGGTACTAACCTGCTCACGCTGCTGGAGTCGCGTCTGGACAACGTGGTGTATCGCATGGGGTTTGCGTCCACGCGTGCCGAAGCTCGCCAGATGGTCAGCCACAAAGCGATTACCGTCAATGGCAGTGTGCTTAATATTCCGTCGGCGCTCGTCAAGGCCAACGACGTGATTGCCGTGCGTGAAAAAGCAAAGAAGCAGATTCGAATCGCCGATGCGCTCAAGCTTGCCGAATCCAACGGCTTTCCGGCATGGGTGCAAGTGGACGCTACCAAGATGGAAGGCGTGTACAAGAAGGCACCGGACCGCGACGAGTTTGCATCAGACGTGAATGAATCGCTGGTGGTGGAGTTGTACTCACGTTGATGAGCGCAGGCACGCTCGGGCAGCGGCTTTGTTACGCGCTGCTCCATTGCCTTAAGAATTCTTTTACTCCTGTTTGTATATGCTCATCTCTGGTTATTAGCAACCAGCCTTGGCAATAAACTAATGGGAGTATGGTCACCCATCAGCCTTATCCGCGTAACGTGCGGAGGGTATTGATACTGGAGCCTACATGCAAGCTTTGTTGAAACCCAAATCGATTAATGTTGAACAACTCGCCGCGAACCGCGCACTGGTCGAGCTGGAGCCATTTGAGCGCGGCTATGGCCACACGCTCGGCAATGCGCTGCGCCGCGTATTGCTGTCTTCCATGGTGGGCTACGCGCCTACGGAAGTGACGATCAACGGTGTGCTGCCCGAGTACAGCACGATTGACGGCGTGCGTGAAGACGTCGTCAACATCCTGTTGAATTTGAAGGGTGTGGTGTTCAAGCTGCACAACCGCGACGAAGTCACGCTGTCGCTGCGCAAAGAGGGCGAAGGTGCCATCACCGCTGGTGACATTCAAACGCCGCACGATGTAGAGATTATCAACCCTGAGCACGTCATTGCCAACCTGTCGCAAGGCGGCCGGCTGGACATGCAGATCAAGGTGGAAAAAGGCCGCGGCTATGTGCCAGGTACCTTGCGCCGCTACGCCGACGACAACACCAAGTCCATCGGCCGTATCGTGCTTGACGCCAGCTTCTCGCCCGTCAAGCGAGTGAGCTATACGGTGGAGAGTGCGCGCGTCGAGCAGCGCACCGACCTCGACAAACTCGTGATGGAGATCGAGACCAACGGCGCCATCAGCGCGGAAGAGGCCATCCGTAACTCCGCTCGCATCCTGGTCGATCAGCTCAGCGTGTTTGCAGCGCTCGAGGGCGCCGAGACCGTGAGCGAGGCGCCACAGCGTGCGCAAAGCTACGATCCGATTCTTCTGCGCCCGGTGGACGAACTCGAACTCACCGTGCGCTCGGCCAACTGCCTGAAGGCCGAGAACATTTACTACATCGGCGATCTAGTGCAGCGCACCGAGACCGAGCTGCTCAAGACGCCGAACCTGGGCCGCAAATCGCTCAACGAGATCAAAGAGGTTCTCGCTGCACGCGGCTTGACGCTGGGGATGAGACTGGAAAGCTGGCCGCCGGCCGGCATTGACAAGCGCTAGCAACCGGCTGCGGCAGCTTCTATGTTGTGCGGCGAGCGACTGTACGACCTCGAGTACAGCGCTTGCTACGTCAGACTGAAGCCGCTTTCAGCCGGCTAGCTGGGATGATTTTGTTTTTTGTTGACGTGCGACCTGCAGTACCTACGGAGCTGAAACAAACCTCCTTCCGGCTGCGGGCTTAATGAAGCAAGACGCTTCGGAATAAAGAAAGGAAAGCACCATGCGCCACCGTAACGGCCATCGTAAACTCAACCGCACTTCGTCGCATCGACTGGCCATGTTCCGCAACATGGCCAACTCGCTGATTCAGCACGAAGTCATCAAAACCACGTTGCCCAAGGCCAAAGAGCTGCGTGGCGTCGTCGAGCCCCTCATCACGCTGGGCAAGACCGACACCGTGGCCAACAAGCGCCTGGCATTCAGCCGCCTGCGTGACCGCGACAGCGTCACCAAGCTGTTTGCTGACCTCGGTAAGCGCTACGAAAAGCGACCCGGCGGCTACCTGCGCATCCTCAAGTTCGGCTTCCGTGCCGGTGACAATGCGCCGATGGCGCTGGTCGAGCTGGTCGACCGTCCGCAGCCGGTGGAGCCCGAGGCAGCACCGGCGGCAGAGTAAAAGATCAGCGTCGCGCATTGCGGCGTACACTCATAAAACAGGCCGCGTAGCGGCCTGTTTTGTTATGTGGGAGCCACAACGTCATTCATGGCGCTGGTCGAACTGGTCGACCGCCCGCAGCCGGTGGAGCCCGAGGCCGCACCCGCAGCCGAGTAAGGCTCATGGCTGCGCGTTGCAACGCGGGCTCGTTAATCATTTACCAAACAGGCCACTTGCGAGTGGCCTGTTTGCTTTATGGGCGCAGGGTGAGTGCATGCACAGTCGCTTTGAGTGCGATACCTGCTCAAGCCTGTCACAGCCATCTAGCACTCATGGCATTGATGCGATTTGAGAAAGCGCATGCCCTGCGAGCCCAGGATCAGGACAAGCAAAGCAGGAAAGCAGGAAAGCAAATCACAGGTACTCTATAAGGTAATACATCTTTACTGCGATTTACGTTTGTAATCAGAGCTTTATGCACAATGGACTATGATGTGCCATGAAAACTCTGAGCGTTCTACCGTCCACGCACAGTTGTAGCCAAACGACAGCATTCCAGCAGCAAAATCAGCAGATTTGTAACCGCTGCTGAGCAGTCCTCAATCTGCACGTACGGCAGATAGCTCAAGATTTGATGACCTCAACTCAGCAGCCATGCAAACTACTCGGAGAGAATCCAGCCGGCGTTGTTACAAACGAGATGTTTGCTTGCCGGGTTTTACCGTGCCGCTTAAACCTGAGTGCATGATGTTCGGGCATCTTGTGGTTTGTGAAACAAGTCCGCTCTCACTCTGCTGAATCTGCTGCGATTGACGCAATGCCTAGCGCCTGGAGTTGGCGTCCGGTGGTGACTGCGCTCGTCGTCGTAATTGCGCTGGGCGTTGCGTTCGCATCACTCATCGGTGTGGCCATGCTGTGGCAAAGTCTGGCTGGCGTGCCGCAGCGCGCGATGTCCGCCTGGTGGCCGCTGCTCACGGCCGTGATCGCCGCGCCGGTGATCGAGGAGATCATCTTTCGCGCGGGCGTGCAGCACGGGTTGCTGCAATGGCCGCGCATGCAGGCCATGGTGCCCGCCGGTGGTCTACTTCGTGCTACTTCTGCCAATCTTCTGACGGCTGCTTTGTTTGCGATGGCGCATGTCCCCACCCAAGGTTGGATGGGCTTGGCCACGTTCGCGCCGGCTGTGGCTGTAGGGTTGGTCTATGACCGCTATCGCTCGGTGCTGCCGTGCATTGCATTGCATTGCGCATTCAACTTGGCTTGGTTGCTAGCAGGGCAGCTTGCATAAAGCAACGGCTTGGCACGGTGACACAGCTCGGCTGCCACGATCCATCCCCAAGACTTGATAAAAACATGGAGTCCATGATGAAACTACGAAATCAGCGGCTCGCAGCCACGAGGACGGCTGCGGCTACGGTCGCAGCAACGCTCACTGCGCTCACTCTTGCGGCGGCGCACGCACAAAGCGCGGTGCGCGGCAAGCCGCTTTACGATAACAACTGTGTCAATTGCCACGGGGACTTGTCCACTGGCAGTGGCTTTTCCAACATTCAGCGCGGCGCAGGTGCGCCCAACGTGATTAGCAACGCGATTGCCAATCAACCCGCGATGCGCAATATCCAGGCACTCAAGATGCTGACGAGTGGGCAGATTGCTGATATCGCGGGCTATATCCTCAACCCGGCAGCGGCCGACGCGCCAGAAGTGAGCGTGTCGGCAAGCTCGGTGAGCTACGGCAACACTGCGTTGAACAGCAGTACGTCACGCAGCGTGACGCTCACGAACAGCGGGGTGCAGCCGCTCATTGTGTCGGGTATCACTGTTCTGGGTGCAGGTGCGGCCCGTTACAGCCTGAGCGCCGGCAGTGCTGCAGCCTGCGGCGCAGCCGGCGGTACGCTCGCGGTGGGCGCCAACTGCAACATCAATGTGAAATTCACACCCACTGACGGCACCACCTCGCAAGCCACACTGCGCATCAGCCACAACGTGCCCAATGCGGGCACCACCGATATCGCGCTGTCAGGCGCGGGCCTTGCACCAGTGGCGGCACTGAGCAGCCTGAGCGTCGCGTTTGGCGACGTGGCCACCGGCACCAGCAGCACCACACGCACCGTGACGCTGACCAACAGCGGCACCACCAACCTCGTGCCCTCGTCCATTACGCTGACCGGCGCAAACGCGGCCGACTTCTCGCTCAGCACCACCTGCAACTCGGGTGGCACCGTCGCGCCTGGCGCGAGCTGCGACGTGAGCGTTGCCTTCCGCCCCACAGCCACAGGCGCACGCAACGCCTCCGTCACCGTCGCCTCCAACGCTCCGGGTGCAGCTGCCACGCAAACGATCGCACTCAGCGGCAACGGCATTACACCTCCGCCCGCGCAACCCCCGGCCAGTGGCGGCGGCAGCACAGGCAGTGAC
>CAYSMM010000042.1:10433-11576 GCA_964432095.1 uncultured Burkholderiaceae bacterium
AGTGACGGCGGCGGTGGTGGGGGAGGCTGCACGATCAGCAGCAGTGAGGGTGCATCGCGCGATGCCTCGCTGGCCTTGCTCGCACTCATTGCAACGGCGGTGCTGATGATCAGACGCCGCAAGACAGTGAGTCGTTAGTCAGCCATAGCCAATCAGCAATAACAATTATACTGCATTGACTATAATGTCTTTACTGGTTGACTACTGTCCAGTAAAGATTATATAGAGGGGTGAGTATAAGATCATGGGTCTTACACTCGCTCCAGCAGCACGGCAATGCCTTGGCCGACGCCGATACACATGGTGCATAGCGCGTAGCGGCCACCGATGGCGTGGAGCTGATTGACAGCGGTGGTCGCCAGGCGCGCGCCACTTGCGCCGAGCGGATGGCCGAGCGCAATCGCGCCGC
The DNA here is from genome assembly GCA_964432095.1 of uncultured Burkholderiaceae bacterium. Classification (GTDB taxonomy): domain Bacteria; phylum Pseudomonadota; class Gammaproteobacteria; order Burkholderiales; family Burkholderiaceae_C; genus CAYSMM01. The sequence goes on from CAYSMM010000042.1 coordinate 10,843, forward strand.
CGTTGGGGTTGACACGTGGGTCGTCATCCGCAATTCCCAAGTCTCGTAACACTGCCAGGCCTTGCGCGGCGAAAGCCTCGTTGAGCTCGATCACATCGAGTTGCGCGAGCGTGATACCCGTCATCGCCAGCAGCTTCCGCGTGGCCGGCGCGGGCCCCATGCCCATGACGCGCGGCGCCACGCCCGCCGTAGCCGTGCCCAGCACGCGCGCACGCGGCGTGAGGCCGTAACGCTTGGCTGCCTCGCGCGACGCGATCAGCAACGCACACGCGCCGTCGTTTACGCCACTCGCATTGCCCGCGGTTACGGTGCCTTCGGGCCGCACTACTCCCTTGAGTTTGGCGAGGGCATCGAGCGATGTTTCACGCGGGTGCTCATCTTGTGCCACTACGAGAGCGTCACCTTTTTTTTGCGCCACGGACACGGGTACGATTTCACGCGCAAAAAAGCCAGCCTTTTGCGCGGCGACAGCTTTCAATTGCGAGGCCAGTGCCATGCGGTCTTTCGCGTCGCGTGTGATGCCGTAATCCGTGGCGACGTTTTCGGCCGTCTCAGGCATGCTGTCCACGCCGTACTGATCTTTCATCAGCTTGTTGACGAAGCGCCAGCCCAGGGTGGTGTCATACACCGCGTTGCTACGGCTGAATGCGCTGTCGGCTTTGGGCATCACGAACGGCGCGCGGCTCATGCTTTCCACTCCACCGGCAATCATCAATTGCGCCTCGCCGCTTTTG
>CAYSMM010000043.1:0-11447 GCA_964432095.1 uncultured Burkholderiaceae bacterium
AAGTTAGCCAGTGCCTTGCACAGTTCTGTTTTGCCCACTCCCGTTGGGCCGAGAAACAGGAACGAGCCATAAGGCCGACGCGGGTCCGACAAGCCCGCGCGTGAGCGGCGTATGGCATTGCTCACAGCGGTGATGGCCTCGTCTTGCCCTACCACACGTTCATGTAACCGTACCTCCATTTGCAGCAGCTTCTCGCGCTCGCCCTGCATGAGTTTGCTCACCGGTATACCAGTGGAGCGCGCTACGACTTCGGCGATTTCCTCAGCGCCGACCATGGTGCGCAACAACTGATTAGCCACCTTACCGCCCTTGCCGGCCTCTTTGCTTTGCGCTTCGTGCAGACGCTTTTCAAGCTCGGGCAGCTTGCCGTATTGCAGCTCGGCCACTTTGTTGAAGTCACCCCGGCGCTTGTTCTCCTCGATCTCAAACTTCAGTTTATCGATCGCCTCTTTGACTTGTGCGCTGCCCTGGGCAGCCGCTTTCTCGGCTTTCCAGATTTCCTCCAGATCAGCGTACTCTTTATCGAGTTTGTCGATCTCGTCTTCGATCAGACTCAGCCGCTTCTGCGAGGCTTCATCCTTCTCCTTTTTCACCGCCTCACGCTCGATCTTGAGTTGGATCAAGCGCCGGTCGAGCTTGTCCATCGCCTCGGGCTTGGAGTCGATCTCGATCTTGATCTTGGCAGCAGCCTCGTCGATCAGGTCGATTGCCTTGTCAGGCAGAAAACGATCAGTAATGTAGCGGTGACTCAACTCGGCGGCGGCCACGATGGCGGGATCGGTGATCTCCACGCCGTGGTGCACTTCATATTTTTCTTGCAGCCCGCGCAGAATCGCAATCGTCGCTTCGACAGTGGGCTCGTCCACCAGTATTTTTTGGAAACGCCGCTCTAAAGCCGCATCTTTTTCCACGTACTTGCGATACTCATCGAGTGTGGTTGCTCCCACGCAGTGCAGTTCGCCGCGCGCCAGAGCCGGCTTGAGCATGTTGCCAGCATCTATCGCCCCCTCGGCTTTGCCCGCACCCACCATGGTGTGCAACTCATCAATGAACACGATGGTTTTCCCCTCATCACGTGCGAGTTCGTGCAGCACAGACTTCAAACGCTCCTCAAACTCGCCGCGATACTTTGCGCCCGCCAAAAGTGCCGCCATGTCCAGCGACAGGACTCGCTTGCCTTTGAGCGAATCCGGCACCTCGCCAGCCACGATGCGCTGCGCCAGGCCCTCGACGATGGCGGTTTTGCCGACACCGGGCTCCCCAATCAGTACCGGGTTATTCTTGCTGCGACGCTGCAGCACCTGAATCGCACGGCGGATTTCATCGTCACGGCCAATCACTGGATCGAGCTTGCCGATCCGCGCGCGCTCCGTCAGATCGACGGTGTATTTCTTCAGCGCCTCTCGCTGACCCTCAGCTTCAGCGCTGCTGACGCTCTGCCCGCCACGCACGGCGTCAATCGCTTGTTCCAACGACTTGCGCGACAAGCCCTGCTCTTTGGCGAGCTTTGCGGTGTCGCTCTTACTGTCTGCCAGTGCCAGCAAAAAAAGCTCGCTAGCAATGAACTGGTCGTTGCGCTTGAGAGCCTCTTTCTCAGCAGCTTGCAACAGCGCCGCCATCTCGCGGCCCACTTGCACCTGTTCGCCACCTTGCACTTGCGCGATGCGCTTGAGAGCGTCGTCGCATGCCTTGGCCAACCCAGCCGTGTTGACGCCCGCCCGCTGCAGCAATGCCGCCGGCCCACCGTCTTGCTTAAGCATGGCAGACAACACATGTACAGGCTCGATGTACGCATGATCGTTGGCCAGCGCGAGTGACTGCGCATCAGCCAGTGCCTCGTGAAACTTGGTGGTGAGTTTGTCCAGTCGCATGGAAGATTTCCTATCGGCAAACACTGAAGGAGAGTACCCTTCAGCATTTTGGGTTCATGCGACGGATATGGGTGCTACGAGCTGCGGTTTCAAGCAGTGAATAAAATATGATACTGCTTTCAGTGTACCTGCTTTATCGGTCATATATAAACCAGTAAAAGCATTATAGATATTCCAGTATCTGCAATCGATATGTGTGCTATGCAGTCACCGCTGCCGCGATACGCTCTGCACCTGCCTTGGCGAGCGCCGCGTCTTTGGCCTCAACCATGACGCGCAGCAAAGGCTCCGTTCCCGATGCACGAATCAGCACGCGACCTTCGCCGCGCAACTCGGTTTCAACAGCCTGTTGCTCGGCAGCCAGCTGCGTGTTGCTCTTCCAGTCTTGCCCGGCCTCGAGCCGTACATTGATGAGTGTTTGCGGAAACAGCGTCAGACCTTGTAACTGGTGAGCCAGTGAAGTGCCACTACGCGCCACGATCTGCAGGACTTGCAGCGCGCTGATGAGCCCGTCGCCTGTGGTGTGTTTGTCCAGGCACAGCAAATGGCCTGAGCCCTCGCCGCCCAATTGCCAGTCGCGCTGCACGAGCTCCTCGAGCACGTAACGATCACCCACCTTTGCGCGCACGAAACCGACGCCCTTGGCCTTGAGCGCCAACTCCACCGCCATGTTGGTCATGAGCGTGCCCACTACACCGGGTACTGGCTGGCCCTGTGCGAGCCGGTCCAGCGTCAGCGCGTAGAGCAATTCATCGCCGTTGTACAAACGGCCTGTGCTGTCCACCATCTGCAAGCGGTCGGCGTCGCCGTCGAGCGCAATGCCGTAGTGCGCACCGTGCTGCTTCACAGCCTGCAGCAGTGCGTCTGGGTGCGTGGCGCCAAAGCCGTCGTTGATGTTGAGTCCGTTGGGATGATTGCCAATCGCAATTACTTCGGCACCCAATTCATGAAACGTACTCGGTGCCACCTGATACGCCGCGCCATTTGCACAGTCCACCACTAGCTTCATGCCCTTGAGTGACAAGTCACCTGAAAACGTGCTCTTACAAAACTCCACGTAGCGGCCTGCAGCATCGTCCAGCCGCTTGGCCTTTCCCAGCTCAGCAGACGGCAGACATTGCAACTCGTGATGTAACTCGGCCTCGACCGATAGCTCCCAATCGTCGGGTAGTTTGGTGCCCTTGTATGAGAAGAACTTGATGCCGTTGTCGGGGTACGGATTATGCGACGCGCTGATCACCACGCCCAGACTATGGCGCAGCGCGCGGGTGAGGTAGGCCACGCCGGGTGTGGGCATGGGGCCGCACAGCGTGACATCCACACCGGCTGCGATGAAGCCACATTCCAGCGCCGATTCGAGCATGTAGCCCGACACGCGCGTGTCCTTGCCAATCAACACCGTAGGCCGCGTACCGGGGCTGGCTTGAGCGCGTAATACACGCCCCACTGCATTGGCCAGGTGCATGACGAACTGCGGCGTCATCGGCGCGGTGCCTACCGTGCCGCGAATGCCGTCAGTACCGAAGTATTGTTTTGTCATGGGGCAATATTGTCGCGCAGATCGCTCAGGCTGCCCTGCTGTAACGCCTGCCATACCTTGAGCGCGTCCACTGTCTCGCGCACATCGTGCACGCGTAGGATGTGCGCGCCGTGCGCCGCCGCATGCAAGGCCGCGGCGATACTGGCGGGCATGCGCTCGCCCACCACCCGGCCTGTGATCGTGCCCAGCGTGCTCTTGCGCGACCAGCCAACGAGCACCGGGTAACCCAGCGCCGCCACCTCGCTCAGGCGCGATGCCAACTGCAAATTGTGCTCTACGTTCTTGCCAAAGCCAATGCCCGGATCAAGACATATACTATGCTGTGTAATGCCCGATCTCTGGCAATTGGTAGCCAGCGATGACAATGCACTACACACAGTATGCACCACATCCTGCTCATATGTAGGTGCCGACTGCATGGTACGCGGCTCGCCTTGCATGTGCATGATGCACACCGCTACATTGCTGCCGGCCACCGCCGCGACAGCGCCCGGTGTGCGAAAGCCGCTGATGTCGTTGATCATGTCGCAGCCGGCATCGATCGCGGCGCGCATCACCTGCGGCTTGGCGGTGTCGACCGACACCGGCACGTTCCACTGCACCACCTCGCGCAACACCGGCTCCAGCCTGCGCCACTCCTCCTCGGCGCTTACGGGCTGGGCGCCAGGGCGGCTGGATTCCGCGCCTAAATCAAGAATATCGGCGCCTTGCTCCAGCAGTTGGCGCGCGTGTTCGATGGCTGCGCTTGGGGTGTAGAAGCGGCCGCCGTCAGAGAACGAATCGGGCGTGAGATTGACGATACCCATTACCCGCGGACGGGCCAGGCTCAGGCGAAAACGCCCGCAATGGAGTTCAGCGCTGTCTGACATGGAAGATAGCGTAACCCAAATGAAAACGGCACAGCCAGCGCTGTGCCGTTGCAAGTCATGTGACGATTACGCCGCTGCTGGTGCCTCAGTCACACCACCGCTGCCCGAGCTGGGCGTGGTTGAGGGTGTTCTTGCGACTGGATCTTTGGGAGGGCGGGGATCGCGGCCCGCCATGATGTCGTCGATCTGATCGGCGTCAATCGTCTCCCACTCCAGCAGCGCTTTGGCCATTGCGTGCATCTTGTCCTTATTGTCCTCAATCAGCTTGCGTGCCAGCGCGTACTGCTCGTCGATGATGCGGCGCACTTCGCTGTCCACCTTCTGCATGGTCTGCTCGCTGATGTTGGTGGTTTTGGTCACGCTGCGGCCGAGGAACACCTCACCTTCGTTTTCTGCGTATACCATGGGGCCCAGACTGTCGCTCATGCCGTAGCGCATGACCATGTCGCGGGCAATTTGCGTGGCACGCTCAAAGTCATTGCTGGCACCGGTGGTCATCTGGTTCATGAACACTTCTTCAGCGATGCGGCCGCCAAACAGCATGCTGATCTGGTTGAGCATGTACTCGCGGTCAAGGCTGTAGCGGTCTTTCTCGGGCAGGCTCATCGTCACGCCGAGCGCCCGGCCGCGTGGAATGATGGTGACTTTATGCACCGGATCGCACTTGGGTAGCAGCTTGCCAATGAGCGCATGCCCTGCCTCGTGGTACGCCGTGTTGCGACGCTCCTCCTCAGGCATCACCATGCTCTTACGCTCAGGGCCCATGAAGATTTTGTCTTTGGCCTTCTCGAAGTCCTGCATCTCCACCACACGGGCGCTGCGGCGCGCGGCCATGAGTGCAGCCTCGTTGACTAGGTTGGCCAGATCGGCGCCGCTCATGCCCGGTGTGCCGCGCGCGATGATGGCGGCATTGACGTCTTGGCCAATCGGCACCTTGCGCATATGCACGTTCAATATCTGCTCGCGACCACGTATATCGGGCAACGTCACATACACCTGGCGGTCGAAGCGGCCAGGCCTCAGCAAGGCTGGGTCGAGAATGTCGGGCCGGTTGGTCGCGGCAATCACGATGACACCAAGATTGGTGTCAAAGCCGTCCATCTCCACCAGCATCTGGTTGAGGGTTTGCTCACGTTCGTCGTTGCCGCCACCCAGGCCCGCGCCGCGATGACGGCCGACCGCGTCGATCTCATCCACGAAGATGATGCAAGGCGCATGTTTCTTGGCGTTCTCAAACATATCGCGCACGCGCGCCGCGCCCACGCCCACGAACATCTCGACGAAATCCGAGCCACTGATGCTGAAGAAAGGTACTTTGGCCTCACCGGCAATCGAGCGCGCCAGCAGCGTCTTGCCGGTTCCCGGAGGGCCCACCATCAATACGCCTCGCGGAATGCGGCCGCCAAGCTTTTGAAATTTCTGCGGATCCTTCAGAAAATCCACCAGCTCCTTGACTTCTTCCTTGGCCTCATCGCAACCGGCCACATCGGCAAAGGTCACCTGGTTGTTGCTCTCATCCAGCATCTTCGCGCGGCTCTTGCCAAAGCTGAACGCACCACCGCGGCCGCCTCCTTGCATCTGACGCATGAAGTACACCCACACGCCGATGAGCAACAGCATGGGGAACCAGCTGATGAAGATTTGCGTGAGGATGGATTGCTCCTCGCGCGGCGCGCCGACAACATCTACACCGGCCTTACGCAGGTCATCGACCATCCAAAGGTCGCCGGGGGATGTAATGGAATATTTGGTGCCGTCGCTTTGCGTGATGTGCAAAGTACCGCCTTGCTGTACTTCGACACGCTTGACCTTGCCGGCCTTGGCGTCTTCCATGAATTGGGTGTAGCTGGGCTTGCCATCCGGTGCGCGTGGCTTCTCAAACTGTTTGACGACCATGAAGCCGACCAGCAGGATGACGAGCCATACGGCCACCTTAGAAAACCATTGATTGTTCAAACCAGTCTCCGATCGCGCGGAATTATCCACGCATACAAGCAATCTGGCTTCGATTCTAGCCAAATCAAGGGCTTGCGCCCGGTTTTCGTCGTTATGTAATACGCTGGATGTGGGATTTCGGCGCCACATTCTTTGCGCAGTTGATCACTGGCCAACCAGCCTGCGGCTCGGGTGTCAAACCTTCAGACAGCGGCCGAGCAGGAAGGTTTCAGCCGATTTATCGCGCGAAGCCTTAGGTTTAATGGGTTTTACCTGCTTAAAGACGAACTTAAAGGCTTCAACAGTTTGCGTATAGCCACTGCCGTGAAAGCATTTCACCAGCAATGCACCCTCGGGTTTGAGGTGCGCTTGAGCAAATTCAAGCGCTAATTCGTGCAGCAAGCTCATACGTGCTGCGTCTGACGATGCGATGCCAGACAGATTGGGCGCCATATCCGACAACACCAGATCGAGCTTTTCATCGCCGACTGCGTGCTGTAGCTGGGCAAGCACGGCGTCGTCTCGAAAATCGCCCTGGATGAATGTGACGCCGGACACGGGCTCCATGGGCAAAATGTCCAGCCCGATGATGGTGCCTCTTACCTCACCACCAGCGCCCGCGAGTTTGTTGCGCAGGTACTGGCACCATGCTCCAGGCGAGCAGCCCAAGTCCACCACCCGCTGGCCGGGTTTGATGAGTTTGTACTCCTCGTCTATTTCCTTGAGCTTGTATGCGGCGCGCGAGCGGTAGCCCTCACGCTGCGCGAGCTGCACATACGGGTCGTTCAGATGGTCGTGCAGCCACGACTTTGAGAATCGGTTTTTCTTGGTCCTCATCCGGGCATTCATTTCGATGCTAATGCGATGCTAATGGTGTTGCAGGCGATAATACCGAGATGCCTGCTATCACTTTGACCCCTGCCGAGCGCAAAGGCCTCAAGGCCCAGGCGCACAGCCTCCATCCCGTTGTCATGATCGGCGGCGATGGCCTCACTGCCGCCGTGAAGCGCGAGGCCGAGGCCGCGCTCAAGGCTCACGGCCTGATCAAGGTGCGGGTGTTCTCTGAAGACCGCGACGAACGCGAGGCCGTGCTTGCCGAATTGGCTGACACACTCAACGCCGCACCGGTGCAGCACATCGGCAAGCTGCTGGTGCTGTGGCGTCCCAAGCCTGAGGTGGTGAAGGAACTCACACCCGAGCAGCGCAAGGCGCGCCCGCGCACCGTCAAGCTGGTCACACCGAGCAAGAGCGCCACGCACCGGCCCAAGGTTCGCAGGGTCACGGTGTTAGGCAACGAGCGCGTCACCCAGGGCGGGCGAATCAAGCGTGCCAAAGCGAGGCAAAGCAGCGTCAAGAAAAAGGCGCCGTAGTCAACTATTGATTTTTCTTATACTCAATACTCTATACAGCCTTTACTGGTAATATTGATTAGCTTCAGAGCTATATAGATATTGCAGTATCAATTTCTATTGTTCTATTGCATTCTAATTCAATCGACTCAATGCTGCTGTGCGCCAGCAGACAGACGCCAGACGAGCAACACGCTCGCTGTCATCCAAGCCAGGGCCTTGAGCGAGTACAAGCCCATGGACAAGCCATGCAACGCTGCGTAGCGCCCGCTGGAACTGCCCAGGGTGGCCTTCACCTGCTGGAGCTCGGGCTGCATGCCGAAGTAGCCGGATATGGTCCCTATCATCACCAGCAGCAGCGCCATGGCGAATGGCCAGCTCGACTTGAGCGACTCGCCCTTCATGGTGAACCATGCTGCTGCCGCGAGTACGACGCTGCCGTAGGCTTCGATGGCGAACATCCTGCCCGCGACCTGGCCCGCCAGCTCTTTGCTCGGCAATGCGGCGAATGCGCTGGGGGCTGCGATCAGCGCAATGGCCAGCACAGCACCCGTCCACAGGCACACCAGTAGCGTCAGTACGCGGGTGAACAGCAAGGCAAGCGCCTACAGATAGTGAACGTCGAGAATTTCGTAGCGCTTCACGCCGCCGGGCGCCTGTACCTCAGCCACATCGCCTGGCTGCTTGCCGATCAGTGCGCGCGCAATCGGGCTTGAAACCGAGATGAGCCCGAGCTTCAGGTCGGCCTCGTCATCACCGACGATCTGATACTTCACCTTCGCGCAGCTGTCTTCGTCTTCCAGCTCGACGGTGGCGCCAAACACCACGCGGCCGTCCGCCTCGAGTGTGGCAGGGTCGATTACTTGCGCCGTGGCGAGCTTGCCTTCGATGTCGGCAATGCGTGCCTCGATGAAGCCCTGGCGGTCTTTCGCGGCCTCATACTCGGCATTCTCAGAAATGTCGCCCTGCGCACGCGCCTCGGCAATTGCATTGACAATGGCCGGACGCTCAACGTGCTTGAGCTGGTGAAGTTCGCTACGCAGTTGCTCCGCACCGCGTTTGGTCATTGGGGTTGGCATGGGGTCTGGCCCTCAAGAAAAAAGCCGCACCCGTGAGATGCGGCCGTCATCGAACGATAAAAGGATGCCGAATTTTAGTCGATGCTTGGATGATCACAACAGCTGGCGATGCAGATCCTGCAGGCTGTACACATCCAGCGACTGCAAATGCCGCAAGCCCTCCACCGCAGCCTTGGCGCCGGCAATGGTGGTGTAGGTCGTGAGTCGGCCTGTGAGCGCCGAGGTGCGGATATAGCGCGAGTCAGCAATCGCGTTGCGCCGCTCCTCTACCGTGTTGATGACCAGCGCGATCTCGTCGTTCTTGATCATGTCCACGATGTGCGGACGGCCCTCGGCGACTTTGTTGACAGCCGTCACGGCAATGCCGGCGTCGGCAATCGCCGCAGCCGTGCCTTTGGTGGCCACCACGTCAAAGCCCAGACTCACCAGCGAGCGCGCCACCTCGATGGCCTGCGGCTTATCGCTGTTCTTCACGCTCAAGAACACCTTGCCGTCTTTGGGCTGTGGCAGCTTGGTGCCCGCACCCAACTGGCTTTTGACGAAGGCTTCGCCGAACGTCCTGCCCACGCCCATCACCTCGCCGGTGCTCTTCATTTCAGGGCCCAAAATCGTGTCGACACCCGGGAACTTGACGAAGGGAAACACCGCCTCTTTCACACTGAAGTAAGGCGGCGTCACCTCAGTTGTGATGCCTTGCTGCGCAAGCGTTTGGCCCACCATGCAGCGTGCAGCAATCTTGGCAAGTTGCAAGCCAGTGGCTTTGCTCACATAAGGCACAGTGCGGCTGGCACGCGGGTTGACTTCGAGCACGTAAATCACATCCGCGCCATCTTTGTGCTGAATTGCAAACTGCACGTTCATCAGGCCAATCACATCGAGCGCCTTGGCCATCGCCGCGGTTTGCCGCTTGATCTCAGCCACCGTCTCGGCTCGCAGCGAGTACGGCGGCAGCGAACATGCCGAGTCGCCCGAGTGCACGCCAGCCTGCTCGATGTGCTCCATCACGCCGCCGATGAACACCTGTTGACCATCACAGATGCAATCCACGTCGCACTCGATCGCATCGTTCAAAAAGCGGTCTAGCAGCACGGGTGAATCATGGCTGACCTTCACCGCTTCACGCATGTAGCGCTCGAGGTCGCGCTGCTCATGCACGATCTCCATTGCGCGACCGCCCAGCACGTAGCTCGGCCGCACCACGAGCGGGTAACCCAGCGCCTCGGCCTTTTGCAACGCCTCGGACTCATCGCGCGCTGTGGCGTTGGGCGGCTGACGCAAGCCCAGGCTGTGCAGCAGCTTTTGGAAGCGCTCGCGGTCTTCGGCAGCATCGATCATGTCGGGTGAAGTGCCGATGATGGGCACACCCTCGGCCTCCAGGCCCAGCGCCAGTTTGAGCGGCGTTTGCCCGCCGTACTGCACGATCACGCCGGCCGGCTTCTCCTTGTCGACGATCTCCAGCACATCCTCCAGCGTCAGCGGCTCGAAGTAAAGCCGGTCACTGGTGTCGTAATCGGTAGACACCGTCTCCGGATTGCAGTTGACCATGATGGTCTCGTAGCCGTCGTCGCGCAGCGCCAGCGCGGCATGCACGCAGCAGTAATCGAACTCGATGCCCTGCCCTATGCGGTTGGGCCCGCCCCCAAGCACCATGATCTTCTTCTTGGCCGTAGGCTCGGCCTCACATTCCTCGTCGTAAGTGGAGTACAAGTACGCAGTGTTGGTGGCAAACTCAGCAGCGCAGGTATCCACACGCTTGAACACCGGCCGCACCTTGAGCGCGCGGCGATGCTCGCGCACGGTCTTTTCGGTGGTTTTGAGCAGCCAGGCCAGGCGGCGGTCGGAAAATCCTTTTTGCTTGAGTGCGCGCAGGTCGCCGGCCGTGAGTGCGGCCAGTGCGCCTGCACCCGTCGCCGCGGTGTGCTTGTCCAGTGCCAGCTCGATATCCACGATATCTTTGATCTGCGCGAGAAACCACGGATCGATCTTGGTGAGCGCAAACACTTCATCGATGCTCATGCCCTGCGCGAACGCGTCGCCCACGTACCAGATACGCTCTGGCCCCGGCTCGCCCAGTTCCTTCTCCAGCACCTGACGATCTTGAGTCTTCTCGTTCATGCCATCGACACCCACCTCCAGCCCGCGCAGTGCCTTCTGAAAGCTCTCTTGAAATGTGCGGCCTATCGCCATGACCTCACCCACGCTCTTCATCTGCGTGGTCAGGCGGTCGTTAGCGTCTTTGAACTTCTCGAACGCGAAACGCGGAATCTTGGTGACCACATAGTCGATGCTGGGCTCAAAGCTTGCGGGCGTTGCGCCACCGGTAATGTCGTTACGCAACTCGTCGAGCGTATAGCCCACGGCCAGCTTGGCCGCGACCTTGGCTATCGGAAAGCCCGTGGCCTTGGAGGCGAGTGCCGATGAGCGCGACACGCGCGGGTTCATCTCGATGACGATCATGCGCCCATCTTTAGGGTTGATCGAAAACTGCACATTGCTGCCGCCCGTGTCTACACCGATCTCGCGCAGCACCGCCAGCGATGCGTTGCGCATGATCTGGTATTCCTTGTCGGTCAGCGTCTGCGCGGGCGCAACGGTGATGCTGTCGCCGGTGTGCACGCCCATGGGGTCGAGGTTCTCGATGGAGCAAACGATGATGCAGTTGTCTTTTTTATCGCGCACCACCTCCATCTCGTACTCTTTCCAGCCGAGCAGCGATTCCTCGATCAGCAGCTCCTTGGTCGGCGACGCGTCCAGCCCGCGGGTACAGATTTCGACAAATTCTTCCTTGTTGTAGGCGATACCGC
>CAYSMM010000044.1:0-3692 GCA_964432095.1 uncultured Burkholderiaceae bacterium
GCCACGCCGCATGCCCAGTGTTTTAGGTAGGATTGCGACATAGGGTGCCAAAGATGAACTTGCAACAACTGCGTTTCGTGCTCGAGGTCATCAAACATGACTACAACCTCACCGAGGCGGCGCACGCGCTATACACCTCGCAGCCCGGCGTGTCCAAGGCGATCATCGAGCTGGAGGAGGAACTTGGCGTCGATATCTTCGTACGCCACGGCAAGCGCCTGCGCAAGCTCACCGAGCCGGGCAAAGAGGTGCTTAAGGCGGTTGAGATCATCATGCGCGAGGTGCAAAATCTCAAGCGCATCGGCGATGAGTTTGCCAAGCAGGACGCAGGTACGCTGTCGATTGCAGCCACGCATACACAGGCACGCTACTTTCTGCCGGGGCCAGTGGCGGAGTTTCGCAAGCGCTTCCCGAATGTGACGATTCGCCTGCATCAGGGTCATCCGGAAGAAATCGGTCGCATGGTCACCAACGACGTAGCCGACGTAGGCATCGCAACCGAGGCGCTCGCGCAGGTGGATACTGTGCTCGCGCTGCCTTGCTATAGCTGGCAGCATGTGGCGGTGTTTCCGACGAATCATGCGCTGGCGAGTGTAGCTTCACCCGCACTGGAAGACTTGGCAAAGTTCCCGCTGATTACTTATCAGCACGAGTTTGCGGGTCGCAAGCGCATCGACCAGGCGTTTGCGCTCAAACGCATCACGCCGCAGGTGGTGCTGGAGGCGATCGACTCCGACGTGCTCAAAACCTATGTCGAGCTGGGCATGGGCGTGGGCCTGCTGGCCGAGATGGCGGTGAGCGCGCAGAAAGATCCGTTCTTGCAAACCGTGCCGCTGGGTCACTTGTTTGGCATGAACGTCACGCGCGTAGCCATCAAGCGCGGCGCTTACCTGCGCAGTTTTGTGTACACGTTTTTAGAGCTGCTGAGCGACAAGCTCAACCGCAAGGCGGTGCAGGAGGCAATGGCGGCACCCAGTCAAGGTGGTCATTGAATTGATTGTATTCATTTATACTTATATATCTATATGGGCCCAATAACTCTATTTTCTGCCAGAAAAGGCTATATACACCATTGTGTATGGTGATTAACTGACTGTATAGACATTATCATGACTTGTTAGCGGGCTTGCCTGCGGACGCGCCTTTGGCGAAAGCATCGAAGTCCAGGTCAACAGCCAACGCGCGGTCATAGGCCAAGCTGACATCGGTGCTTGCTTCGGGCAACTCAAAATCCACCACATCGCCGCCCGACCCTTGCGCACTCACTCGGCTCGCTGGCAGGCCGACATCAAACTCTTCATCGTCCAGGCTTAGCTGCTTGGCAATACCGTAGAGGAAGATGATGTCGCGGTACGCGGGCAGATCGAACCCCAGACGCTGGCCGTTGGTGTCGTCCACCAGCAACGCTTCGAGTTCGTAGGTTATGTCGGTGCTTGGCCACACGCGACAAATGTGCTCGAGCGCACGCTCGTAGTCGAGTAACTCACGCCGATTGAGCGCAGGGTCGTCGGCCCAGCGCGGCACATGCGCGTTGTACTTGCGCGTAAATTCGGCATGCAGTTTTTCGTATTCGGCGCGCTTACCCGTGCGGCGGTACAAATCGAACAGGTACAACTGCGGCACCGGGGTGATCTCGTATTCAGGGCCGATGTGCTGCTCCAGCAAATCGATCGCGCGCTGATACTCTCCGATCTCGATGAAGAACTCGGCCTCCTGGCTGATGTCTGCCACCTCGCTGACCGCCACCAACTCAGACACACTCAGGGAGGCACGCGGCTGCACTGTGCGCAGTTGCGGCTGAGTGTTCACGAATGCCCCGCCAGGTTTACCCGGCCGTACGAGCGTTTCAGGGTCAACAAAGCCTTCTTCAATGGCCTGCTCGATGACATCACTGCGGCGCACGGACTGTGGCGCTGCTTCCGCCATATCCGCTGTGTACTGTGCAGATTGCCCAGGCGGTGGCCCGTCAGTCAGGAACGGCGAGCTCACAGAACGATCAATCCGACGGCGCAGCACAAACCAGGCAAATGCCGCCAGCGCAGCCAGTAATGCTGAACTTAATGCGTATACCACCCATGGTGAGTAGCGCTCGCGCTCCAGCATCTCGCGCACGGCCTTTTCTGTGGCGGCCTGCGCCTTGGCGGTGTTGAGCTGTGCGGCAAGCGCCTGATTGCTTTGCTCTAGTTCGGCGATCTTGCGCGCCAGGCTGCCGGGCTCTGCCTTGCCTTCCAGCTCAGCCACTAATGCGTCGCGTAGCACGCGCAACTCTGCGCGGCGCGCGTCGTCTGCCGATTCCTGCGTGCTGACTGCAAGCTCACGCGCAAGCTGAAAGGTGCTGCCTTCTGCAAACTCGGTAGCAATGTCGAGCGTGAGCTTGGGTTTGACTTCGGGCACGAGTGCTCGCGCGCGTATAGGTGCCGGCTTGCGCGCAAGTGGCCTTGCGGGCGTGGCCTGCGCTGCATCCGCATTGGCCGGTCTAGTGCTGTAGTTACCAGTGTCACCTCTGCGGACCACGCTGCGGGGTGTCGCGTTGGCAGCACCGCGAGCAGCAGACGCGGGCTGAACGGGTAACATCGGCTCGGCCTGTACAGGTGGCTGCACCGGTAACGGCGCGGGCTCTGTACCCTGGGGCGAGAGCGGATCGACCAGCAGCGTATAGCGCCGCGACACGCGCGACTGGCAGCCTGCCTCGATGAAGATAGACACAATCGGCTCGACCAGACGCGTCGTGGTGCGCACACGGATTTGCCGCTGCGTGCCGCTGCCAGCCAGCTCTGTGCGTACTAGGCTAGGCGCGAGACGATCCTCGCCAACGAACACTTCGGCCCGCACACACTCGCTGTCCAGTGTCTCGTCGCTGGACAGTGCAACCGGCACAGTTGCGGCCAAGGGTGCATTGAGCACAGGCGCGGCAGATACTCGGCCCAACGACAGTGCCGCAGCAGGGTTGGCGGCAACAGCAAGTAACACCAACGTAGTGATACGCATGAACCCAGCGTACAGGTCGATAATTGCACGGGGATGGTCTGCCACGGGCTGTGATTTACAACAGTGCAGCTGCGTTGAAAGCGGCATGGCCAACTGGTGTAGAACTTGTCTCAGATATGTCATCATCCGTCGCGTAACGCCGCTTGCAATACAGTACACACTGTCAGCGCCCCTTGATTGTGTTTATTTGTAACTCAAACAACGTATTGTCCCGTGTTGGGAAGGATTCCGTCAAATGACGATTGGCATTATTGGCACAGGGGTGATGGGCCGAGGTATCACTCAGCTGCTGGTGCAGGCCAACCACCCTGTGATGATGTTCGACAGCCGCCCCGATGCGCTAGCCGAAGCCGTTGCATCGCTCAAGGCTACATGGCAGAAGCTGGCCGACAAGGGACGTATCACCCATGAAGTGCGGCTCACTTACATCCAGATGCTGTACCCGGTTAAGGACATCCGCGAGCTGTCGAGCTGCAGCCTGATCATCGAGGCGGTGGTCGAAGATTTAGCCATCAAACGTGACTTATTCACCAAGCTGGAGGGCATCGTCGCTCCACATGCGATTCTGGCGACCAACACCTCGTCGCTCTCGGTCACATCTATCGCCTCAGGCTGTCAGCGCCCACAGCGAATCGCTGGGCTGCACTTTTTCAACCCGGTGCCACTGATGAAGGTGGTGGAGGTCATCCCGGGCCTCAAGACAC
>CAYSMM010000044.1:3702-11433 GCA_964432095.1 uncultured Burkholderiaceae bacterium
ATCTACCCCCTGCCACGCGAGGATCAACCGACCGTACGCATCCTGCCCCACCGGGGTGCCGAGGTGATACAGCAACTCGACATGCTGATCAAAAGCACAGGGCACACGCCAGTGCGCGCTAGTGACACGCCGGGCTTCATCGTCAACCACGCGGGTCGCGGCTACGGCACCGAGGCGCTGCGCTGCCTGCAAGAGCAGGTGACCGATGTCGCGACCATAGACCGTATCCTCACCGACCAGGGCGGCTTCAAGCTCGGACCGTTTGAGTTGATGGACCTGACGGCACTGGACGTGTCGCACCCGGTGATGGAGAGTATTTATCACCAATACTATGAAGAGCCACGCTACCGTCCCTCGGGCATTACCGCACTGCGGCTTGCGGGCGGTTTGCTCGGCCGCAAATCGGGCGAAGGGTTTTATGAGTATCAGAACGGTGCGCGCGTCGAGGCCAAAGAGGCTGCACCGCCGCCACTGGATACGATCCCAACGGTTTGGGTGGGTGAGACCGACCCCACACAGCGCCATCGCTTGACGTCCCTGCTGAACACACTCAAGGTTCCAGTGCAGTCTCAGCCCAGCAGCGACGCGCTGATTCTGATTGCGCCGCTGGGTGTGGACGCAAGCCACGCTGCCACAGCTGCGCAACTCGACGCGTCACGTGTGATCGCCGTTGATCTGCTAAAGCCCGACGACGCGAGCAGGCGCCGTGTGATGATGGGCACGCCGCTCACACAGGCTGCCTACCGCAATGCGGCGCATGCACTGCTGGCAAGCGACGGCACACCGGTGAGTGTGCTGCGCGACAGCGCCGGCTTCGTCACGCAACGCGTTTGGGCCACGATCATCAATATTGCTTGTGACATGTGCCAGCAAGGCATTACCTCGCCGCGCGAACTCGACCTGGCTGTGACGCTCGGCCTGGGTTACCCACAAGGGCCACTGGCCATGGGCGACGCTCTTGGCACGCAGCGCGTGCTGCAAGTGCTGCAGGGGATTTTCGCCTGTACATTGGATCCGCGCTACCGCCCGTCACCCT
This sequence comes from uncultured Burkholderiaceae bacterium, assembly GCA_964432095.1. Classification (GTDB taxonomy): domain Bacteria; phylum Pseudomonadota; class Gammaproteobacteria; order Burkholderiales; family Burkholderiaceae_C; genus CAYSMM01. The sequence continues at coordinate 4,739 of CAYSMM010000044.1, forward strand.
GGCTGCGCCGTCGCGCAGAGCTCAACGCTTCGCTGCTGCATACCGAGGCTTGAAAAACATGGGTGGACAACTGTTGACCGAGCGCCGCGGCAGCGACAACGAGCTGATGCTCATCACGCTGCACAGCACCGACGGCCGTAACACGCTGTCGCCACAGATGTACACCGCCGGTATCGAGTTGCTGAACACCGCCGAGCGCGACAGTACTGTGCGCTCCGTTGTCATTCACGGCAGCGGCGGCATGTTTTGCGCGGGCGGCAACCTGCAACGCCTGGCTGAAAATCGACATAAAGACAGCTCGCATCAGTTTGAGTCCGTCGAGCAGTTGCATAGCTGGATCGAGGCGATCCGGCTCATCCCCAAGCCCGTTGTGGCTGCGGTCGAGGGCGCAGCGGCCGGCGCGGGTTGCTCGCTCGCGCTGGCGTGCGACTTCATCATCACATCTGAGCAGGCCAGGTTTGTGATGGCTTATGTGAATGTGGGGCTGTCACCCGACGGCGGTGCCACCTGGCAACTGGCACGCAGCCTGCCGCGCGCACTGGCTGCACAGGCACTGATGCAGGGCAAGCCCCTGATGGCCGAGCAGTTACAGCAGCACGGGATGGTCAGTCAGGTAGTGCCGCAGGGCAAGACCCTTGAATACGCATTGCAACTCGCAGCGGAATTGGCGCAAAAAGCACCCAACGCGATTGCATCCATCAAGGAGCTGATGAACGCCGCCCAGGGCCAGTCACTCAACGAGCAGCTTGCCGCCGAGCGCGACCAGTTCGTGCGCAACCTGTTTCACGACAATGCACGTGAAGGCATAGAGGCGTTTCTCGCCAAACGCGTGCCACGCTTCGCTTAACAGTAATAATTTTCTTCAATACTCAATGCAGTGTATGGAATTTGATGCCCTATCTTATACCAGGTACGGCTGTTTACTAGCTTAAGTATTACCACTTCATTAGGTACAAATTACGCCATATACCGTTGCTGTGCGCACCGCTACAATGCTTCAAGCTTGCTGCCCGGGGCGGGTATTAGTTCCTTGAACCTATGCTCTTTAGAGCTCGGGCTTGGAACATCGCGTATGAGCGTGCATCGTCTCGCGTTAGATGATCCCAACGTGTTGCTGACCTCGCCCACCTGAACCTTCGGTTCAGGACCGGCCCGCCCCGAGCGCGGCAAGCCCATACACACTCCCTGAGCGCATTGGAGCGCAAGCGATGAACTACTGGCTGATGAAGTCTGAGCCCGATGAAGTGTCAGCCACCGATGCGTGGAACGCCAAGGGCCACACCGTGCCCTGGACAGGCGTGCGCAACTATCAGGCCCGCAATTACATGCGCGACAGCATGCGTATCGGCGACGGCGTGCTGTTCTACCACTCCAGTTGCCCCGAGCCGGGCATTGCAGGCATAGCTGAGGTGGCGTCAGCACCCTACCCCGACCCGACACAGTTCGATGCCAAGAGCGATTACTACGACGCCAAGTCCACGCGCGACAACCCTCGCTGGCAGCTCGTCGATGTGAAGATGACGCGCGTCACTCCGCTGCTGCCACTGGCCGAGTTGCGCGCCCATGCGGCGCTGGCCGGCATGATCATCCTGAAGCGCGGTAACCGCCTGTCGATCACACCCGTTAGCTCGGCAGAATGGAAGGCCATCCTCAAACTGCTGAAGGCTGATTGATGGCGTCGTATTGCATGACAACCCTCCGGCCAAGCTGAGTCTGACGAAGTCCATCGACGGGTACTGGGCAATCCAATGTTCAGACTTCGTCGACATGAGTTTCCCAGTCGCACCCAACAATAGTAACAACAAGAAAGCTTTAGTTTGATCGACCCCCTCTTCATCGCCGGGCTCCTGCTACTCGGCTCGTTCACCGGCTTCGCCGCTGGCTTGCTGGGCATTGGTGGCGGCATGACGCTGGTGCCGTTTCTCACGCTCATGTTTACCGCTGCGAAGTTTGCGCCCGCCCATGTGGTGCACATCGCCGTGGCCACATCACTGACCACCATTTTGTTCACCTCGGTATCCAGCGTACGCGCCCACCACAAACGTGGCGCCGTGCGCTGGGACCTCATCCGCTGGATGGGGCCGGGTGCACTCATCGGCACGTTTGCCGGCGCACAAATTGCCGGGCTGCTCAAAACCGGTGTGCTCGCGCTGCTGTTTGCGGGCTTCGTCGGTTTCTCAGCGCTGCAAATGCTGCGATCAAAGAAATCCACAGACGACAATGCTCCCGAGCGCTTGCCTTCGCGCGGCACGCTCGCGGGCACGGGCGGCGTCATCGGCTTTGTATCCAGCCTAGTGGGTGCGGGCGGCGGCTTCATCACCGTGCCGTTTCTCAATTGGGCGCACGTCGGCATGCACAAGGCAGTGGCTACGAGCGCGGCCATGGGCTTTCCGATTGCGCTGGGTGGGCTGGCCGGCTATGTGTTCGCGGGCACACGCGCCGAAGGCTTGCCACCGTTGTCGGTCGGTTTCATCTATCTGCCCGCACTTGTCGCGTGCGCCGCCACCAGTGTGCTGTTCGCGCCGCTGGGCGCACGCACCGCACATGCCATGGACGTGAAAACCCTCAAGCAGGTGTTCGCTCTTTTACTGCTTGCGCTGGCAGGCTATATGCTGTGGAAGGCCGCACGTACCTTCGGGTGGCTTTGATACGCTGATGGAGTGCGTGTATTCATGGCTGTTGAGCACGGCACTCGTAGCGCTGGATCACATTGCGGCGCTACCGTTTGCATTGTTAGATGCTTAGATGCGGGTGCGTGCCTAGGCGCGCCTATGCGTACCGCATTGATGGTTATACTGCTTACTCTATATAGTCATGGCTGGTTATATTTAAATCAGGCATATTATATTAGATATGGCAGTATCAATGACTTCAAGCATCATTCTGGTTGAAACAGTGCCTGATACGTCTCGCGCAGCAGGTTCTTTTGCACCTTGCCCATAGCGTTGCGCGGAAGATCGGCCACTACTAACACACGTTTGGGCACCTTGTAGTTGGCAATCTGCTTTTTGAGTGCAGCCGCTATGCCATCGGCCACGATGCTTGCACCGGACTTGAGCACCACCACGGCAACCACGCCTTCGCCAAAATCCGGATGTGGCACGCCGATCACAGCACTCTCGTCGACGCCGGGCAGCTCGTTGATAAAACCCTCCACTTCAGCCGGGTACACGTTGTAGCCGCCCGTAATGATGAGGTCTTTGCTGCGGCCCGCGATGGTCACGTAGCCGTCAACACTGATGCATCCCACGTCGCCGGTTTTGAAGAAGCCGTCCGCAGTGAACTCATCTCGGGTTTTCTCGGGCATTCGCCAGTAACCGCTGAAGACATTGGGGCCCTTCACCTCGATGTTACCGATCTCGCCGGATGCGCAATCCGCACCGTGCTCGCTGCGCACGCGTACTTGCACGCCCGGCAGCGGCAGACCCACTGTGCCACCACGCCGCTCGCCAACGCAGGGGTTGGAAGTGAGCATCACCGTTTCGCTCATGCCGTAGCGCTCCAAAATCGTGTGACCGGTGCGCGCAATAAATGCGTTGAAGGTTTCGATCAGCAATGGGGCAGAGCCGCTGATGAACAGCCGCATGTTACGGCACGCTTCGCGTGTGAAAGAAGGCTCGGCCAGCAGACGTGTGTAGAGTGTGGGAACACCCATGAATACGGTTGAGCGTTTCAACAGTGCAACCACCGTCTGCGGCTCGAACTTCGCCAACCAGATCATCTTGCTGCCGTTTGCCAGTGCGCCGTGGCTGGCCACGAACAAGCCGTGCACGTGGAAAATCGGCAGCACATGTAGCAATACATCACCCTCTTGCCAGCCCCACACCCGTTTGAGCGTCAGCGCGTTGCTCCATAAATTGCCGTGCGACAGCATTGCGCCCTTGCTACGGCCCGTGGTACCACTGGTATAGAGAATCGCAGCGAGGTCGCTGGCTTGTCTGTGCACCGTAGTGCATGTTTGCTCCATGGGTGCGGCGGCGGCCAGTAGGCTGTGCGGCTCATCTGCGCAGGGCTGTACGCCCAGCGTGTAATGCCACCTCACACCATGCTTGCTGCACAAGGGCGCAATCCAGCTCAGATTGCGTGGGTCGCACACCACTACGGAGGGCTCCGCATTGCCGATGAAATAATCCATCTCGGCGTGTTGATAAGCGGTGTTGAGCGGCAGGTACACAAACCCCGCGCGTAGCGTCGCCAGGTACAGCAGCAATGCTTCGACAGATTTTTCGGTCTGTGCGGCTACGCGTGCTCCGGCAGGCAGGTTCAGCGAAGTCAACAGGTTGGCGAGCTTCGCAGTTGCATGGTCGATATCTTGCCAAGTGAAGTAACGTGGTGTGCCGTCGGCAGCAAATGCCTCAATCGCGCAGGCTTGGGTATCCGCAGGGAAGTTTGCGGCAAGCAGTGCGTACAGGTTTGTATTCGTGGTTGTCGTGGTTGAGGGCTTAGTCATGCGGTGAGTATTCATGGACGGCAATCGATCTGACCTGAGTCCCGAGCGCGCAAGCAAGGCATTGATCAAACCCGAATCTGGTCAGCGATCATTGTTGGATGAGGGGTTGATTGATTTATTCAAGAACGCCTCGACACCCGCGCGATGCCAGGCTTCGCTGGCGTAGCAGAAGTGATCATGCTGCACTTCACTTAACCTATTTTCTGCAATACAGCGTGCCGTATTCTTATTAGATCTACTAATAAAATGCGGTGTTCGGCATATAGTCTTAACAGTATCATCAACTACCGTTGCCAGATACGCGCTTGCGTGAACGCTAGATACCAAACCCCGCGCCAGTGCCTGCTGGGCGTTAAGGAGCTTAGGAACGAGTAGCAGCTCACGCACAGTGGACACGCCAAACACTCGAGCCAAGGCAGCAAACTCCAGCGGTGCCATTGGAAACCCGAGCTTTGCAACCGGCGCACCAAAGCTTGCGTCGGCGCTGGCCAGTCGCACGTCGCAGCATGACGCGACTTCGAGCCCGCCGCCAATGCAGTTGCCCTCGATCATTGCAACGATGGGTACGTCACAGTTCCAGATCGCGTCGAGCGCGGGCGCAATCACTTCTTCGTGATATGCGCGCAGCGTCGCCTCATTGAAGCGAAACCGTGGAAACTCTGTGATGTCTGCACCGGATGCAAAGTGCCCATCTTCACCGCGTACAACGATGCAGAGCAAGTCGGTGAGTTGTGCCAGATGCCCGAAGCTCTCGCGCAATTGCTGCCACATCTCCACCGTAATGGCATTGCGCTTTGCGGGCTGCGACAGCGTGACTTGCGCCACGCCGCTATGCACTTCAACGCGCACCCTACCGCGGTCGGTCATTGCGCTCAGTCGAGCTTGGCGCCAGCGGATTTGGTGACCACAGCCCAACGAGCCACCTCGCTCGTCAGGAACTTGCTGAACGCATCGCCGGTCAGCGCGGGTGCCTCGGCACCCTGCCCGGCCCAGATGGCTTTCACTTCCTCGGCATCCAGGGCCTTGCGTACCTCGGCCGCGAGCTTGTCCACCACATCTTTGGGCGTGCCCTTGGGCGCCCACAAGGCGTACCAGGTACTCACCTGATAGTCAGGCAGGCCCATCTCCTTGGCGGTGGGTACGTTCGGAAATGCGGGCACCCGCTTGTCACTCGCCACCGCCAGCGCCTTGATGCGGCCAGCCTTGATGTGCTGCGCAGAAGAGCCCAGGCCGTCGAACATCAAATCGACTTGCCCTGCAATCAAATCCTGCAGCGCAGGGCCGGCTCCGCGATAAGGAATGTGCGTAATGAAGGTTTTGGTTTGCTGCTTGAACAATTCGCCCGCCAGGTGGTGCGAGGTGCCGTTGCCAGCAGAGCCGTAATTGAGCTTGCCAGGCCGGCTGCGCAAGTCCCCAATGAGCGCCTTCAAATCCCCTGCCTGAACGCGCTGCGGATTAGCCACCACGACTTGCGGCACGACCGCCACCATGCTGACAGGCATGAAATCCTTCTCGATATCGTAGTCGAGCTTCGGGTAAAAGCTCGGTGCTATCGCGTGATGCACCGCACCCATGAACACGGTATAGCCATCGGGTGCAGCCTTGGCCGCGACAGATGCGCCCAGCGTGCCACCTGCGCCACCACGGTTATCGATCACCACACGCTGATTCAACTGCTTGGATAGTTGCGCCGACAATGGCCTGGCGAAAGCGTCAGTGCCGCCTCCCGCCGGGAACGGCACGACGATGGTGATAGGCTTTGTCGGAAAGTTTTGCGCGTGAGCAGATGGCGTAATGCCGATAAGAAGTGACGCTGCAATCAAAAACCCAAACTTCATTGTGTTGTCTCCTTCATTTGATTTAAATCATATCGAACTCATAGCTCACAACTCGCCACCCTTACATTAGCGCATCTATTTTGGTTGAACGCTCCACCCGCCCTTTGGCGAGATCAGCCCGGTACTTATCTAGCCGCTTGAGGTCGTACAGATAGTTGACCATCAAACCATACGACTGACGCAGCCCTTTGCTTGAAAGATCTGCAGCCCAATTCAACTGCTCCACACGTGCACCGTTGCCCAAGTGAAAACGGGCAACTTGGTCTATGGGCTTTGCGTCTTGCTGCAGTCCGGTCAAATACTCAGCTGCATAACGCAGGACGGCCTTACGGGTCTGATCATCCAAGTCGTTGGGTGCCCGAGATTCGAGTGCATTGTCCAGTTCAGCGTCGCATTGCCTCAGCCAG
>CAYSMM010000045.1:0-11116 GCA_964432095.1 uncultured Burkholderiaceae bacterium
CATGGGCACGACCAGAATCGCCAACAGGCTGAACAGGATGTCACGCGGGTCGATCTGCAGGCTGCGCAGCCACCCAGCTGTGCCCGGGTTGGCAGTCACCATCCAGCTGAAATTGAGCGGCGTGAGCACCAAAGCCAGTAGCGCGGCGACCGCTGAGATCGTGACCGAAAGCGCGGTATTGCCCCGACCGATGTGCGTCACCACATTACTCAATGATCCCCCGGGGCAGCATGCAACCAGAATCATTGCAGCTTCCATGGATGCAGGCAGATCAAGCCACAGCGTAGCTAGCCAGGTCCCAACGGGCAGCAGCACAAACTGTGGAATCAGCCCGCACAGCACCGCCTTGGGCATTAGCGCCACGCGGCGGAAATCGTCCACGCGCAGCTCCAACGCCACAGAAAACACCATCAGCGCCAGCACGGCACTCAATACCCATTGTTGTGTTGTCATCACTTGCTTTCAACAGTCACAAGCGTAGCCCACAGCGCAGCAGTTACGCTCGCCCCGTAAAATCGCGTTTTGCATACTTACAACATACCCCTTGCGGGCTACGGGCGATGCTGACCTTTCAACAACTCATATTGCGGCTTCAAACCTACTGGAACGACAACGGTTGCGCGCTGATGCAGCCCATGGACCTGGAGGTGGGTGCCGGCACCTCGCACGTACACACGTTCCTGCGCGCCATCGGGCCCGAGCCCTGGCGTGCCGCCTACGTACAGCCCAGCCGCCGACCCAAGGACGGCCGCTATGGCGACAACCCCAACCGGCTGTATATCCATCATCAATATCAGGTGGTGCTCAAGCCCTCACCCGAGAACATTCTGGAGCTTTACCTAGGTTCGCTGCGCGCCATTGGGATCGACACGCTCAAGAACGACATCCGTTTCGTTGAGGATGATTGGGAGAACCCCACGCTGGGATGCTGGGGCCTGGGCTGGGAGGTATGGATGAACGGCATGGAAATCACCCAGTTCACCTACTTTCAGCAAGTCGGCGGCTTGCCGTGCAAGCCCATCACTGGCGAGATCACTTACGGGCTGGAGCGGCTGTGCATGTACCTGCAAGGCGTGGACAACGTCTATGACCTCACATACACCGTGTGGAACGACCGTGGTGTGGAAAAACGCCTGACGTATGGCGACGTATTCCACCAAAACGAGGTAGAGCAAAGTGCCTTCAACTTCGAGCACAGCAATGTGGAGTTTTTGCTGCACCAGTTCAACGAATATGAAGCCCAGGCCAAGCGTCTGATGGAGGCGCAACTCGCGCTACCCGCTTACGAGAGCGTGCTCAAATGTGGCCATACCTTCAACCTGCTCGACGCACGCGGCGCCATTAGCGTGACCGAGCGGGCGGCCTACATTGGTCGCATCCGCAACTTGAGCCGCACCGTGGCACAAAGCTATTACGAAAGCCGCGAGAAGCTCGGTTTTCCCATGCTCGCTGGTAGTGTGGACGCTGCGAAAGGAGCGGCGTAATGAGCACCCAAGCCTTACTCGTTGAGTTGCTGACGGAAGAGCTGCCACCCAAGGTTCTCAAAAAGCTGGGTGAGGCATTTGCCACAGGCATCGCGGATGGGTTGAAAGCGGCTGGTTTGCTAGACGGCAGCCCTGACGTGGAGGTGTTTGCCACGCCGCGCCGCCTGGGGGTGCGCATCAGCGCGGTGGCTGCACGCGGGCCAGATCAGGCCAAACGCGAGAAAGTGCTGCCGGTCAATGTTGCTTTCAATGCTGATGGCACACCGCAACCGCCGTTGCTCAAAAAACTCGCAAGCATGGGTTTGGGCGAAGCCGACATCCCCAGGCTGGAGCGTGCTTCGGACGGCAAAGCAGAGGCTCTGTTTTACAGCAGCACGGTGCAAGGCCGAACGATTTTTGAAGCGCTGCAAGAAACACTGCACGAAACGCTCAAAACTCTGCCGATTCCCAAAGTGATGTTTTACGAGCGCGACGACGGCACCGCGGTGCACTTCGTGCGCCCCGCGCACAAGCTCGTGGCCTTGCTTGGTGCAGCCGTCGTGCCTGTGAACGTGTTTGGGCTGGAGGCGGCAAGCGTCACCAAGGGCCACCGCTTTCACTCCAGCGGCGAGATTGTCTTGAGCAACGCCAACGACTATTACGAGGCACTGCGCAACCATCATGTGATTGCCAGCTTCGCTGAGCGCCGCGCGATGATTGAGAATCAGCTGCACGCACTCGCCAAGGGTGATGAAGTGGTGATGCCTGATTCACTGCTCGATGAGGTAACAGCGCTGGTGGAGTGGCCGCGCGTGTACGAATGCCACTTCGACAATGAGTTTTTAGAGGTGCCGCAGGAGTGTTTGATTCTGACCATGCAGACGAATCAAAAATACTTTGCCACTCGCAGAGATGGCAAGCTCACCCACCGCTTTCTGGTCGTCAGCAACCTGGACATTGAAGACCCAAGCCTGATCACGCAGGGCAATGAGCGCGTGGTGAGGCCGCGACTGGCCGATGCCAAGTTCTTTTTCACACAAGACAAAAAGCGTACGCTGGCATCGCGTGTGCCTGACCTGGCCCGGGTGGTGTATCACAACAAGCTGGGCAGCCAGGGCGAGCGTGTTGCACGTCTGCGTGCGATTGCGCAGCAGATAGGCAAAGCAATCGGTGGCAATGACTTGGCCGAGAAGGCCAGCCGCGCGGCAGAATTGGCCAAAGCCGATTTACTGACAGACATGGTGGGCGAGTTCCCAGAGCTGCAGGGCATCATGGGCACTTACTACGCCGCGCACGACGCCGAAGATACCGAGGTGGCCAAGGCAATCACCGAGCAGTACCTGCCCAGGTTTGCGGGTGACGTATTGCCCGCGACTCCCACGGGAACGGTGCTCGCGCTGGCCGACAAACTGGAGACCCTCGCCGGCATGTTTGCGATTGGCCAGCAGCCTACGGGCGACAAAGACCCCTATGCGCTGCGACGTCACGCGCTGGGTGTGATCCGCCTGCTGATCGAGCGTAAGTTACCGCTTTCACTGCCCGAGCTTTGCAGGCACGCATTTGCCACCTTCGTCGGCAAGGTGCAAGCCGCCGAGGGCAGCCAGGATGCGCTGCTCAGCTTCATCTTCGACCGTTTGATGGGCTATCTACGCGATTTGGGCTACAGCGCGCAGGAGGTGGACGCAGTGGTCACCGCGCGGCCGGCGTGGGGCGAGATACCCAAGTGCCTGCAGGCCGTTCGTACGTTCGCGCAACTGCCCGAAGCCGAAGCACTGGCCGCCGCGAACAAGCGTATCTCCAACATTCTCAAGAAGTCGTCGCAAGACGGTGTGGCAGTACTTTCCCCCACGCTGCTGGTAGAGCCTGCGGAGCAGGCACTACACAGCGCGTTGCAAAGCGTGAAGCCGCAGGCCAATGAATTGTTCAACCAGGGCCAGTACGCCGAATCGCTCAAGGCATTGGCCGCCCTCAAGCTGCCGGTGGATGCGTTCTTCGACAAGGTGATGGTCAATGCTGAAGACAACGCATTGCGTGCCAACCGGCTGGCCTTACTACACGAGCTGCATGGCACCATGAACCGCGTGGCCGATTTATCCAAACTGGCGGCATGACGGCCATGAAGCTGGTCATCCTTGATCGCGATGGCACGATCAATGAGGACAGTGACGATTACGTCAAGTCTGCCGACGAGTTCGTGCCCATCGAGGGTAGCGTGGAAGCCATCGCGCGGCTGTGCCAGGCCGGCTGGCATATCGCAGTCGCGACCAATCAGTCCGGCCTCGGCCGCGGTTTGTTTGATGCAGCTGCGTTTAATGCGATGCACACCAAGCTCAACCGTCTGCTGAGCGACGCTGGCGGCCGCGTGGACGGTTTTTTCTTTTGCCCGCATGCGCCTGATGATGCCTGCGACTGCCGTAAACCCAAACCCGGCCTTTTCGATCAAATTCAAGCGCGCTATGGCCTGGACAATCTGCAGGGCGTACCCTGCGTGGGCGACAGTCTGCGCGATCTACTAGCTGGCGCTGCGCGCGGCTGTGCGCCGCACCTCGTACTCACCGGTAAAGGGCAAGCCACTGCAACCCGAGGCGAGCTGCCACCAGGCACGCAACTGCACGCCAACCTGCTGGCATTTGCGCAGGCCTTGCTGGACAATCCAGCGCCATGAATCTGCTGCGCTCGATTATTCACGCCCTCTGGACGACGCTGCACGTGGTGCCGTGGGCCATCATCATGATGGTCGCGTCGCTGTTTGTGAGCAGCACCAAGCTGTACTGGATGGCGGCACGCTGGCTGGGCTGGGTCGTCGGCAGCTTGCGCTTGATCTGCGGCGTGCACTACCGCATCACCGGCATGGAGAATCTGCCGCATGGCGAGAAGAGCCCGGCGATTTTGCTCGTCAAGCATCAATCGACATACGAGACATTCTTGATGCCGGTCATCATGCCGCACCCGCTGGCCTATGTGTTCAAGCGCGAGCTGATCTACATCCCCTTCTTCGGCTGGGCCATGGCGCGGCTGGACATGATTCATATCGACCGCAGCAAACGTAGCGAGGCATTCTCGCTCGTGGTGGAGCAGGGCAAACGGCTGCTGGAACAAGGCGTGTGGATCATCATGTTCCCCGAGGGCACGCGCATCCCACGCGGGCAGACCGGCACCTACAAAACCGGCGGCGCGCGGCTGGCCGTGGCCACGGGCGCGCCGGTGGTGCCCATCGCCGTGAACTCCGCGCGCCACTGGCCACGCAAGGCGCTTGTCAAAACACCGGGCACCGTAGACGTAGTGATCGGCAAGCCGATCCCTTCTGTGGGGCGTGATCCCGACGAGCTGATGCAGCAAGTGCAGGCCTGGATAGAGGGTGAGATGCGTAAACTCGACCCAGAAGCATACTCTAATAAGTAAAATGCCGTTACTGGTAATCGCTATTGTAATAATCGGCATATAGATATAACAGTATATATCTTTACATAGCATCAGCGCGTGAGCGCTACGCAACTTACTCACAGCAAATTACCTGATTCTCGACAGCTTTGTCCACAAGGGCAGCACAGAGCCGCTACACTTGCGTCTCATGTTGTTTGAGCGGCATTCCAACCACCCCGATCAGCTCAGCCTGCCGCTGTTCGACGAGTCGCCTGCCCCGACATATGGCCCCACCCCGTCCGTCTCACACGCATCCACACTACAAACACCCGCCACGTCCATTGCGCGAGGCGTGCCGCCAGCAGACGATGCCCAGCGCAACGACTTGCGCAACGTGATACTGATGGGTGAAACCGTGCGCTATATCTTTCGCCGCAGCGCGCGCAAAACCATTGGCTTCATGATCGACGATGAGGGTCTCACCGTCAGCGCGCCTCGCTGGGTGCGGCTGGTTGACGTGGACGACGCGCTGCGCGAGAAAGCACGCTGGATACTCAACAAGCTACGGCAGCAGCGCGAGCGGCGCGAGCAACTGGCTGCGCGCCGCATCGACTGGCGCGACGGAGCCGAGTTTCCTTTTCTGGGGCGCAGTGTGCGTATCCAGCTCGACGCACACGCCATCGACACACTGTTCGAGGCCGAGGTCAGCATACTGCGTCTGCCGCTGACGGCCGACGCCGACGCAAGGCAGATCAAAGACCGCGTACAAGCCTGGCTGCAGCGGCAAGCCAAGCGCGTGTTCGACGAGCGAGTCGCCCTGTTCGCCGAGCGCCTGCGTGTGCGGGTGCGCGAGGTCAAACTCTCCAGCGCTGCCACCCGCTGGGGTACGGCAAGTGCCGACGGGCTGATCCGCCTCAACTGGCGTTTGGTGCACTTTGCGCTGCCGGTGATCGACTACGTTGCCGCGCACGAAGTGGCGCACCTGCGCGAAATGCATCACGGCCCTGCGTTCTGGGCCACCGTGCGCAGCATATTCCCCGAGTTCGAAGAGGCCAAGGCACAACTCAAGGACGAAGCGCTGCCACAGTTTGACGAGTAGTCATCTGACAGGATAACACCGCATGCGAAATAGCATACCCTACGCTGCAAGAGACAAACAAAACCCACTCTTCGCAAAGCCTGCATCAGTTGCGTAACACTGCGTAAATGTGGTTTATCATCTTGTAATGACAGCCCGCATTCCCGACATCGCTCAAATCCGCCTGGATAACGCCTTGCTTTTGTTCGACGAGTTCGTGGCCAACGCCGCGCGCACGCCAGACGCCGCTCTGCTGCGCGGGCTGGAGGGCCGCTTCGCCGATCAGCTCGGCATACAGCCGAGCTACTGGAGCCAGATCAAGGGCCGTGCGCGGCAAATTGGCGAACGACTAGCGCGGCAGTTTGAGCAATTAAGCGGCAAACCCTATGGCTGGATGGATATCCCGCATCCACCGTTCAACCCCAATACTATTGCCAGTGCATGGTCATTTTCACCTGATTATAGCCGGAAAGAGTCATTTACACTTACCAGTATTGCCCAAAGTGATGCACAGCCGATGAACGAGGACGAACGCTTCATCACGAGCTTGGTGCTGAGTTACTACCGCCGCCACCCTGAAGAAACCCGTGCTCGCTTGCTCAGCCTTCTGGCCGACGCATTGGTGCCCACCGCTGCGCCCACCGCGAAAGCGAAACAACTCCCAACCGAAGCAGATGATGAGCATTCGCTATGGCTCAAATCGCAGCGCGGTGTTGCGCCTTTGAAACGTAAACGCTGATTGCGCTTGAATCCCCCGTTCGGAGGATATTGCATTTGATTAACTTTCGTTTATCATACGTTCAGCGCTGTATCGATGGATGCAATTGGTGATTACGTTTTCAGCGTTCTATAGGAGAAGTTTTCGATGACTTTTTGGTTCGCCCTCTGCCCACGCAAAGCCAGCGCTCAGCCGGCGGCGCACGGCATTGCTCGTTCCGCACCCGTTGCGGCCGAAGCATGCATGGCAGTCGTGAGCCTGGGTCTATCGACTGGCAAAGCAGGCGCAGCGCAGCGCACTGAAGGTACGAATGGTTTTGAGGTGAACAAAGTCAGCCGCGAGCAGCAACCCCTCGCGCAAAGGCGAAAGCGGCGATAGCCATCTCCGCATCGGTCTAGCCAAGGCCCGGGTTGCAGAAATGCCCCGGGCCTTTGGTTTTGGGGCCGCGCAAGCGACCGGCTGGCTGCGCGGCGTGATGGTGAATGAACAGCAAACAAATGGAGGACGAAATGAACATGAAACTCACTGACAACGTAAGCAACACCGTGCACATTGCGCGCACCGCCGCGTGTGGCAGTCAACAGCCCGAGCGGCGCCCACGGTACCGGGTAACTTAAATCGTGATTGCGCGGCTTGCTACGCGCTGTCGATATCAACAGATCAAACAGGAGAACCGCCATGACGCATTTGATGCAGTGGCAAACGGTTTTACAGCAACCCAAGGCATTGCGCGCAGCCATTGCGCTGGCCTTGCGGGCCACGATCAGCCTTTTGGAGCGTTTGGCAGCGAAGCTGGAGCACCAGCCCGCACCTCGCTCACAAAAGGCGGCCGTGGAGTTCGGCACCATTACATTGGGCGGGCGCACCATGGGCGCCTACTATCAAGATGGCGAGCTGATCGCAGTGCTGCCCGATGTCAGACGGTTATGACCGCTGTGCAGCGCGGGCGTGAGCCTTACGGCTTGTACTCTCGGCCATTCAACCCGCCCACGATGATTCGTGGGCTTTTTTGTTGCCGGCGTCACGGAAATAGCCCCCTGGCACTTGTAGCGCAATGCTGCAACGCGGGATAATGAAGCGATACCTTACAAATTCAACAGGCTCATGAAAATCGTCATTCTGGGTGCGGGCCGCGTCGGCGAAAGCGTGGCCGAGAGCCTGGTGTCGGAGAAGAACGACATCACCATCATCGACACCGACCCGGCACACCTCAAGACTCTGCAGGACCGTATTGATTTGCGCGGCGTAGCGGGCAACGGAATCAACCCTTCGGTGCTGCAGCAAGCCGGCATCGAGGACGCTGACATCTTCATCGCAGCCGCACAGATGGACGAAACCAATCTCGTAGCGGCCAAGCTCGCCAGTAAATTATTCAATGTACCCGACGTGATTGCCCGTGTGCGATCCACCGAGTTTCCAGGCTACCAAGAGTTGCTGGGCAAAGACGGCTTTGGCGTCACGCACCTCATTTGCCCCGAGCAAAGCGTCACCAATTACATCGAGAACCTCATTGAGTACCCCGAAGCGCTGCAGATTCTGGAATTTGCACACGGCGAGGTCAGCCTCATCGGGGTGCGCGCCTATGCCGGCGGCCCACTCGTCACGCACAACCTGGAGGAGATTCCGGCGCTGGTGCCCGGTGTGGGCATGCGTATCGTGGCGATTTTCCGCAATGAGCGCGCTGTGAGTTGCGAAGGCTATACGCGCATCGAGCCGGGCGACGAGGTGTTCGTGATGTGCGAGACACGACACATCCGCAAAGTGCTCGGCGCATTGCGCCGCATGGACAAACCCGTTAAACGCATCATGATCGCCGGGGGCGGCAACATCGGCCTGCGCCTGGCACGCGCGATTGAAAATGACTACCAGCTCAAGATTATCGAGCGCAACAAGAAACGCTGCGAATACGTCGCCACGCAAACCGCAAGCTGCACACTGGTGTTCAATGGCGACGCGACCGACGAGGACTTGCTGCACGACGAGAATGTGAGCGAGATGGATTTATTCCTCGCGCTCACCAACGACGACGAGAACAACATCATGTCGGCACTGCTGGCCAAGCGTCTGGGCGCGCGCCGCACGATTGCGCTGATCAACCGCAAGGCGTATGGTGATTTGATGCAGGGCAGCCAGATCGACGTGGCCATCTCACCCGCGCAGGCCGTGATCGGCGAGTTGCTGCAGCATGTACGGCGTGGCGACGTGGTGTCAGTGCATAGCCTGCGCCGAGGCGCAGCAGAGGCACTAGAGGCGATTGCGCATGGAGACGCCCGTACCAGCAAAGTGGTGGGCTGCCCTTCCACCAAACTGCCGCTACCCAGGGGCGCGCAGCTCGGTGCGATCGTGCGCTACGTGGGAGTGCAGGAAATGGCCACCGAGATTTTGTTTCCGAGCGCAGACGTGATCATACAGCCCGAAGATCACCTGATCTTTTTCCTGCCGTCCAAACGCATGATCCGTGATCTGGAAAAGCTGTTCCAGGTTGGCGCCACGTTTTTCTGATCGCTACCGATGCTCGCCGTTTTATCTGTGCTCGGTTTCGTGGTGATGGTGTTTGCGTTTGCCATGCTGCTGCCGCTGGTGTGGGCATTGACGCAGCATGACGCGGCAGAGATGGCCTTCATCATGGGTTTTTTTATCACGCTGGCAAGCGGCTGGGGCTTGTGGCTTGCCACTCGGCGGCACCGGCGCGAGCTTCAGCCGCGCGACGGTTTTTTGCTTGTCACGCTGGTGTGGACGGTGCTGCCCTCGTTCGCCACACTGCCGCTATTGCTCTACTTTCATAGCGCCGGTACGCCCATCAGCTTCACCGATGCTTACTTCGAGACGGTGAGCGGCCTCACCACCACAGGTGCGACCGTCATCACCGGGCTGGACAGACTACCCACGTCCATCAACGTGTGGCGCTGTTTAATGGTGTTCATGGGCGGCATGGGCATCATCGTGCTGGCGGTAGCCATCCTGCCCTTACTCGGCGTGGGTGGTAGTCAGGTGTTCAAGGCTGAGACGGCTGGCCCACTCAAGGACGAAAAGCTCACACCGCGCATGGCACAAACCGCGCGCGCGCTATGGACCATTTATTTTGTTCTTGCAGTCGCATGCTTAGCGGCCTACCGCATTGCCGGCATGAGCTGGACGGATGCCTTCATGCACATGTGCACCACGGTCAGCCTCGGCGGATTTTCGTCTTACGACGCATCGTTTGCTCAGTTCAATTCCGCCGCCATCGAATGGGTTGCCGTGATCTTCATGGTGTTGGCGGGGCTCAATTTCGCGCTGTACTTCGTGGTGGTGCGCGAACGTACCCTGCGTCCTTTGCTGGGCAACTCCGAAGCGCGAAGCTATTTATTGATTCTGCTTGGCGCATGCATGCTGATCTCGCTGTACCTGCTTGAAACCGGCACATACAACACCGCTGAGGACGCTTTTCGCTACACGTTGTTCAATGTCGTGTCGATTGCCACCACTACCGGCTATGCCAACACCGACTACTCACAGTGGCCCATCTTCGCACCTGTGCTGATGCTGTTTTTGTGTAGCTTCGTCACCTGCGCCGGCTCCACCGGTGGTGGCATCAAAATGGTCCGCGCCATCATCTTGCTGCGGCAAACACGCCGTGAACTCACGCGCATCATGCACCCGCGTGTGATCAACCCGCTGGCTATTAACGGGCAAATTGTCGAGAACAGCGTCATCTATGCCGTGCTGGCCTTCATGCTGATCTATGGCGGGGTGCTCATCTTCATGACGCTGCTGCTGCTGTTCAGTGGCCTGGACGTCGTCACCGCGTTCACTGCCGTCGTGGCGATGCTCAACAATCTTGGCCCCGGTTTGGGCCAGGTGGGCCCATCGGGCAACTATCAGGGCCTGACCGACTTTCAAACCTGGGTGTGCATCGTCACCATGATCCTCGGCCGGTTGGAGCTATTTACTGTAATGGTACTGTTCACCCGGCAGTTCTGGCGACGCTAGGGACAGATCTTATACCTACTCACCGCCTATACTGCCACTTCTATAATGATCTTACTGCTTATAAATATTCCAGTAAATACACTTTACTTATAGGTGTATATAGAGTTATTTGTGCAAAACTCGTTGCATGTCTGTGCACGCAAGCGCCATGATTTGAGTTGACGTAAGCGTCATTTACACTGTCGCCTAGCTTGTACACAAGGCCAATATGCGCGCACTCCAAACCAAACTCAACCCGCGATCCGACGACTTCAAGCGCAATAGTGAGGCCATGCGCGCGCTGGTTGACGACCTGCGCACCACAACGGCCCGCGTTGCACTCGGTGGCGGTGAGGAGGCACGTAACAAGCACACCGCACGCGGCAAGCTTTTACCGCGCGACCGCGTGCAACTGCTGCTTGATCCCGGCACATCATTCCTCGAAATTGCACCGCTTGCCGCGCTGAATATGTACAAGGAAAAGGACGGCTGTGATGCAGCGCCTTCGGCCGGCATCATCACTGGCGTAGGCCGTGTGGCAGG
>CAYSMM010000046.1:0-8871 GCA_964432095.1 uncultured Burkholderiaceae bacterium
CGCTCAATGCTGCTGTCGTGCGTCTGAATGCGCCCTTTGGCGTAGCCGCAGGTTAAGGGCGCTCGGCATGAGCCTGTCAGCCTACAACGCAACGCTCGTCACCTTGCTGTTTGGCCTGCTGATTCTGCTAGTGATGGCGGAGGCTGTGCTTTTATCGGCGCTGCTATATAAATCGCTTGCAGGCGCAGACCTTGCATCTCTGCTGGCCAATCTGGGTGCGGGGGCTTTCCTGATGGCGGCCGCACTGGCCGTCGCGGCCCAGACGCCACTGCTGTGGGTGCTGGCCGCCTTGTCGGCGGCGCTCGTCATGCATCTGCTCGATCTGGCCTTGCGCTTGCGCCTCATCGGTGGTCCTCCTTCGCCCAAGTCGCCACTCCAACGAGGCTTGACGCGGTCATGATTCGACTCCCCGCCAATTACCCCGAGCGTTACGCGCTGGCCGAAGAGGTGCACGCGCGGCCGTCAGAGGCCGTATCGGCGCCGCTGCGCAGTACATACCTGGGCGTGTTGGTCGACTCTGAGGAGCGCGACGGCGAGTTCGCATATGTGGGAACGCTGTGCAGTCAGCATGGCGTGACCGCACCCCAGCCTGGCACGATTCACTTTACGGCGCAGCTTGGCCAGGTGCGCATGAAGTGGGAGCGGCACGGCGAGTTTTCGAGCTATGTTTTTCACGCAGCCGGCGTACCAGACGAGCCGTTTACCGAGACCGCTGCACAACTGCTGCCCCAGACATGGCTAGGCGGACTTCCGGGCCGCACCATAGTTGCAGCGCACACCGAACTGAGGTCCGCCGAGCAAGATACCCTTAAATTACTGCAGGCCGCGTTTGGCTCAAACTCGCTGGCCGGAGCCACTATCTCAGACGGCGCGGGCAGGGCGTATACCGACTTTCGTATTCACTCTGATGGTTGCACGCGGCTGATGCTGTTTGATCACGCGTTCACCCCCAACCAGGCAGGTCGTGTGCTGCAACGACTGCATGAGATCGAGGCCTATCGCATGCTTGCGCTGCTGGCGCTGCCTATCGCACGGCGTCAGGCACCGCGTGTGCTAATGATCGAAAAGTCGCTTGCGCAACTCACCGATAACATCGCCCGCGATGGTGGCGACGAAGCTTTGCTCGGTGAGCTGACGCGGCTGGCGGCCGAGGTAGAGAGCGGCCTTTCAGCCAGCCAGTTCCGCTTCGGCGCCACGCGTGCCTACTACCAGTTGGTGCAGGAGCGCATCAGGGAGCTGCGCGAACAGCGCCTGCCTGGCGTACAGACGATTGGCGAGTTCATGAACCGCCGGCTGGCGCCCGCAGTGGCTACTTGTGGCTCAGTTTCGCAGCGCATGTTTGGGTTATCAGAGCGTGTTGCGCAGGCGTCCAGCCTGCTTTCGACGCGTGTGGACATTGCGCGTGAGCGGCAAAACCTGGCATTACTGGCGTCCATGGACCGCCGTGCCAAGCTGCAACTTCGGTTGCAGCAGACAGTGGAGGGTTTATCGATTGCGGCCATCGTGTACTACGTGCTGGGCATCATCGGTTATGGCGCGAAGGCGCTGAAATCGGGGACGGGCTGGCGTGTCGATCCCGAGCTCGTCGTTGGTGCAGCCGTCCCGCTGGTCTTGGCTGCAGTCGTACTAGCTGTGCTGCGGGCACGGCGGCGCGTCGAGCGAGAAGAGAACGCTGAAGCTGCAAAAGACTAGCGTTGTCAACACCATTCCGATTCGGAGAACCCAACATGTCCCAACACAACTTTCCATTCACCGCCATCGTCGGGCAAGACGAAATGAAGCAGGCCATACTGATCGCTGCCGTGGATCCGTCTGTCGGGGGCGTACTGGTGCTGGGCGATCGCGGCACAGGCAAGTCCACTGCTGTTCGTGCCCTTGCAGCATTGCTGCCGCGAATGCGTGCAGTGGTGGGTTGTCCATGGAATTGCGACCCCGCTGACTCCCGCAGGCTGTGCACCCAGTGTGCTGCTAGGGTTGCAGCCTCAACGGGTGGCAAGCGTGTCAAGACACATTTGCTGCGCGTGCCGGTGGTGGATTTGCCGCTCGGCGCAACCGAAGACCGCGTGGTGGGTTCACTCGACCTGGAGCGCGCCCTCACGCAGGGCCAAAAACATTTTGAGCCCGGCTTGCTGGCGCAGGCTAATCGCGGGTTTCTGTATGTGGACGAGGTGAACCTGCTGGAGGATCATTTGGTCGATCTGCTCATCGACGTGGCCGCGTCGGGCGAAAACGTAGTGGAGCGCGAGGGGCTGTCGGTGCGGCATCCCGCGCGCTTCGTGCTGGTCGGCAGCGGCAACCCCGAGGAGGGCGAGCTTCGCCCGCAACTGCTCGACCGCTTTGGTCTGGCTGTACAGGTGAGCACTCCTACTGATCTTGCACAGCGCGTAGAGGTGATCCGCCGCCGCGATGAGTTCGACCGCAACCCGCAGGCGCTGGTGGCGCGATTCAAGCGCGACGAAGACCGCCTGCGCCGCAAGATCGTCGCCGCCCGCCAGCGCCTGCCCAGTATCGAAGTGCCCGATGCCACACTCACAGTAGCTGCCCAGCTGTGCACCGCGTTGGGTACCGACGGCTTGCGTGGCGAGCTCACTCTCGTGCGTGCGTCGCGTGCGCTTGCAGCCCTCGAAGGCGCAGGCACGGTGAGTGCTGGTCATATCAGACAAGTGGCACCAGCGGCGCTCGCGCACCGCCTGCGGCGCGACCCGCTTGATGAAGCCGGCTCGCACACACGCGTGGAGCGTGCCATGACCGAGCTATTCGAGCCACATAAAGTGCAAGCCGCATGAAGATTGAAATGGCTTATGGCAAGATACTTCAGTAAGTAAAATGCCATACCTGCACGTTTGTAAACCAGATTATCATGCATAGTCCGTGGAGTAATGCATTACGCTTGGCAGCGGTGCTCGCGCTGCAGCCTGCTGCGCTCGGCGGAGCGGTGCTGCGTTGCCCGGCGGGGGTGGTGCGCGATACGTGGCTCGCTGCGCTCGTGCAAGCCAGTGGCGAACACTTCAGCACATCTGCCTTCATCAAGATACCCAGCACGGTGAGCGAGGAGCGGCTGATAGGCGGGCTCGACCTGGCCGCGACCCTGGCCGCTGGGCGGCCAGTGCGGCAGCCGGGCCTGCTTGTACAGGCTAAGAGAAAGCGCGTATTGCTTGCGATGGCCGAACGCTGGCCTGTACATCTGGCAGCGCTGACTGCCGCTGCAGCCGACGCCGCGGGCGCTGATGCGCCCTGCATCATTGCATTGGACGAAGGCGTGAATCCAGACGAGGCCGCACCGCAGGTGCTGGCTGAGCGATTGGCATTGCATATCGATTTGAGCGCCGTCTCGCCGCGTGATACGCTGGACATCGCCGGCTCAGGACTCGCAGACGGCATTGCCGCAGAGGTGCAAGCTGCACGCACTTGCTTGTCTGCGCTTCGGCTCAGCGATTTGCAGGCGCAGTCGATTGCGGCTGCAGCCCTTGCTCTGGGCATACGCTCGATGCGTCCGGTGCTGTTTGCCTGCCGAGTGGCCTGCGCAAGCGCAGCGCTGGACGCGCGTACCAGCGTGGAAGATGAAGATGTGCTGTTTGCCGCGCAAACCGTGCTTGCACCCCGCGCACGTCAGCTTCCTGCCGCAGAAGGGGCGGAGCAACCTGAACAAAACGAGCAGCAGAGTGCGCCGACGCCCGACTCGTTTGATAGCGGCATGGACGCTGCAAACCGTCAAAACGACACCTCGCTGGAAGATCGCCTGGTTGAAACAGCACTGGCCAGTATCCCTCCCCATTTGCTTGCGCTGCTTTCGCAGCAGGCACGTGCCTGGCAGCGTGGTGAGGGCCGCAGCGGCCGCGCAGGAGACTGGCAGCGTGGCCAGCGCCGGGGCCGTCCCTGCGGTGTCAAACCTGGCAATCCCAGGCAAGGCACACGTCTGGCTATCACTGACACGTTGCGCGCGGCGGCCCTCTGGCAGGCGGTGCGCAGCCGTGAGATGGTGCCACGCACCTCGCAAACATCACGCCTGCACATCCGCAGCAGTGACTTCCGCGTTCAGCGCTACCGCGCGCGCCGACAAAGCACCACTGTATTCGTGGTCGATGCTTCCGGCTCTGCTGCATTGCACCGCCTTGCTGAGGCCAAGGGCGCGGTCGAGCTACTTCTTGCGGACTGCTATGTGCGCCGCGACCAGGTGGCGCTGATCGCGTTTCGCGGCTTGCAGGCCGAGCTGATCCTGCCGCCCACGCGTTCGCTCACACGCGCCAAGCGCGAGCTGGCCGCGCTGCCCGGCGGAGGCGGCACACCATTGGCCAGCGCCATCGGCATGGCCGATCAACTGGCTGCGCAGATTGCGCGCAACAGCGATACCCCTACGCTGGTGTTTCTGACTGACGGCCGTGCCAATATCAACCGAGCCGGCGGCGCGCACCGCGAACAAGCCATAGCAGACGCGCTGACCGCAGCCACGCGCATCCGCAAGAGTGGCGTGCGCAGCCTGCTGGTGGACATATCGCCACGCAGCTCACAGCATGCTCAGCAACTGGCCGGGGTTATGGGCGCGCTGTACTGGCCGCTGCCGCATGCTCAGGCCGGGCAACTCGCCCGCGTGGTGCAGCAAGCTCAACAGAGTTAATATGGATCACACGGCCCGCTGATCGACATCATGACATCGCCTACATCTGCCGCGCTGAGATGGAATCTGGGCTTCATGGGCTCGCCGCTGTCGTGGACCGAGCACGGAGCCCGTTGGCCGCATCGCGATGCCAGTAGTTTCGTCATGGCGGCGCAGATGCACTGGCACGTGCAGCGCATGGGGCAAGGTCCGCAGATGCTGCTACTGCACGGTACCGGAGCGGCAACTCATTCATGGCGCGGCCTCATCCCTCTGCTGGCGCCGCACTTCAGTCTCACCGCAGTGGATTTGCCCGGCCACGGTTTCACACAAGCACCAGCCTCGGCAGACTTTTCGATGCACGGCATGGCAGAAGCATTGGCTGCGCTGATGGCTGCGCTTGATCTGACACCGCAGTACATCGTCGGTCACTCCGCAGGTGCAGCGCTCGCAATGCGCATGACCCTGAACGGGCAAGCTAAGCCCCTGAAGATTGTGGCGCTCAACGGCGCGCTGCTTCCCTTGTCGGGCGTCACTGGTCAGGTGTTCGCATCGCTGGCACGGCTGCTCGTCCTCAACCCGCTAGTGCCGAGCGCTTTTGCTTGGCGAGCCGGACAGCCTAAGGTGCTAAAGCGGCTGGTGGACGCCACCGGATCGAAGATCGATAACGAAGGTTTACGCCTGTACGGCCTGTTGGCGGGCAACTCCACGCACGCGGCTGCCGTACTGGCAATGATGGCGAGCTGGGACTTATGGCAGCTCGAGCGCGAACTGCCTCAGCTCGACACACCACTCGTGCACCTCGTAGGCCTCAATGACCGCACCATCAGCCCGGACTATGCACGGCGCGTCAAGGCACTGTTGCCGCGTTCGGAGTTGATCGAATTGCCCGGCTTAGGGCACCTTGCGCATGAGGAATCGCCCAGCTTGGTGTCCAAAATCCTGCTGAAAAGCTGCGTGTAATTGCTGCAAACTCAGACGGCTGACTCAGTTATTGCGGCATACATTGCCACCCTCTGGCCTCTCCCCTAAACTGCGAGGCACGCAAGAATTATGCAGCCACCGGCGATACAGCTTGCTGGCGGCAATACGTGTAAGCCACTGATCAAAGGAGCCAACACATGACGACTTCCCGACGCGCCTTCATTCAAATCGTTCCCGCAGCAGGCATTGCCGTGCTCGCAGGTTGCGGTAAATCTGAACCGCAAGCTCCAGCAGCGACACCTGCGCCTGTAGCGGCGCCCACACCCGCACCCGCACCTGCTGCTACGGCAGCAACGCCGGCCCCTGTTGCTGCCGCCACACCTGCGGGCAGTCTGCCGATGCTCGACGAGAAAGACCCCACCGCAGTGGGCTTGGGTTATGTGGCTGACGCCGGCCGTGTGGACAAGGCCAGGTATGCCAGCTTCGTGGCAGGCAGTGCCTGCGCCAGCTGCCAGCTTTATCAAGGCGCGGCAGGTGCAGAGTCTGGCCCCTGCAGCCTGTTCTCAGGTAAAGCAGTTGCGGCCAAGGGTTGGTGCAGCGCCTACGTCAAAAAGGCATAGGCCAGCATAGCGTCGATTGATTGACGTTGGCTCATGACGCGTCATGAGCGTTCAGCCTAACCTGGCTCTCGTGCTGCATCTCTGCCTTCTGGCGGATGCAGCTTCTGAGAAGGTGAGTGCGTTGGCTCAGGCAGTGGGCCGCTAACTGATGTCAGCCGTGTGCATGCCGAACCGACCAGCCCGGGCGTCGGCAAAGTAACGCTGCAGCGCCTCGCGCACGGTACGAAACGCAATCTCGTCCCAGGGTACTTCAGCTTCAGCAAACAGCTTTGCTTCAAGCGTTTCTTCACCAGGTTGCCATGCATCAGCCAGCAGCCTCGCGCGATAAAACATGTGCACCTGGCCTACGCGCACCACGTTCATGACGGCAAACAAGCCGAGTATTTCAATTTGCACGCCGGCTTCTTCATACGTCTCACGCATCGCACCTTGCTCGGTCGTTTCGCCCAGCTCCATGAAGCCAGCCGGCAAGGTCCACAGGCCGTAGCGTGGCTCAATCGCGCGACGGCACAGCAGCACCTTGTCATTCCACACCGGGATGGTACCCACCACATTGCGCGGATTTTCGTACTCGATATGCCCGCAGGCCGGGCATAAGGCGCGTGCGCGGTTGTCGGCGGGTGGAATGCTGTAGGCAATCGCGGTGCCGCAGCGGGTGCAGTATTTAATCTGACCGGGTGGGGTGTACATTTGCCCAGTGTAAATTACGAATGCTCAATGACTGGCTGCACGTATGCAGTCTGCCTGGATGATGCTGTGACGCCGCGCTAGGTCATTTGTTTTGCTATGAGCTAAAAATGGAGAACCATGAGAACTTCATACGTATTTGATCCTTCACCGCAGCCTGCGGTGGGCATTGCCGGGGCGGCAGAGATGTTCCCGGTGCATCGCATTTACTGTGTAGGGCGCAATTACGAAGAGCACGCCAAGGAGATGGGCTTTACCGGCCGCGAGCCACCGTTCTTCTTTCTGAAGCCAGCCGACGCCGTGGTGTATGTGCCCGAGGGCAGCGTGGGTAGCATGCACTATCCCAGCCTCACTCAGAACCTGCATCATGAGATCGAGCTGGTGGTGGCGATAGGAAAAGGCGGGCGCAATATCAAGGCGGCAGATGCGCCTGGCCACATTTATGGCTACGCCGTTGGGCTGGACATGACGCGGCGTGATTTGCAGATCGACATGAAAAAGCAGGGCCGCCCCTGGTGTATTGGCAAGGCGTTCGACGAAAGCGCGCCGATCGGGCCGATACATAAAATTGCCGATGTGGGCGAAATCACCTCGGGGGCGATCATGTTGACCGTTGATGGCCAATCACGGCAGAACAGTGATGTGAGCAAGCTCATCTGGAACGTTGCTGAGACAATCGAGCACCTGTCAGCGGCCTGGGAGTTGAAGGCAGGCGACCTGATTTTCACCGGCACTCCCGAGGGCGTGGGGGCTGTGGTGCGTGGGGACGTGCTACATTGCAGTATCAGCCGGTTGGGGAGTCTGAACGTGCGGATAGTGTGATATAGAGCACTGAGTATGCTAATAAAGCTGCATAACTACTTTCGTTCATCGGCCTCGTTTCGCGTGCGTATTGCGCTTGAGCTCAAGGGCTTGAGCTATGAGTATGTGTCGCATCATCTGGTGAAGGGCGGCGGTGCGCAGTTTGCAGATGCCTTTACGGCGATGAACCCGCAGCAGCTCGTGCCCGCGCTGGAAGTGGGCAGTGAAGTGCTGACGCAAAGCCTGGCCATCATCGAGTGGCTGGACGAGACATATCCTAAGCCGCCGCTGTTGCCGGCCAATGCGTTGGAGCGTGCCCGCGTACGTGCGCTGGCGCAGGCTATCGCATGCGAAATTCACCCGCTCAACAACCTGCGCGTGCTGCGTTACCTCTCCAATGATCTCAAGGTGAGCGAAGACGGTAAGAACGCTTGGTACCGCCATTGGGTTGAGCTTGGGCTGCGGCAACTGGAGGCCCAGTTGCAGGCTTCGCCCTACACAGGACAGTTTTGCCATGGCAGCGCTCCAGGTTATGCCGATTGCGTGCTCGTGCCGCAGGTGTTCAATGCGCGGCGTTTCAATTGCGCGATCGACGAGCTTGCCAATATTCAGCGCATTACCGCCAACTGCATGGCGCTGCCGCAATTCCAGCGTGCCGAGCCGAAAGTGCAGCCCGATTTCGAGGCGTAGAAGCTTTTGCGGCGGTATTACATGGTGGGCAAAAGATGAGTGCAAAGTTATTGCTAGAATATGTTTAATCGTTTTTGCCGCACCCGTTGTGTTGTTTTAAGTGTTAGTGGTTTGAACAGCGCAATCTGAAGTTGGTGCGGCCAGGCCGGCAGCCCAGCGCCTCTGGCGCCGCTTGCACGGTGCGCTATTCCAAGCCTTCTTCTCTTTTGTTGCCTTTGCGGCTTGTGATGCCGCATCCATTTGCCGATGAATACTGAGCAAGCCTTGCGCGTGCTTGAAACCGCGCTCATTTGTGCGCAGCAGCCCCTGACGGTGCCTGAGCTGCGCAAACTGTTTGACGACGATCTGTCAGCAGACACGATTCGCGCATTACTCGACGACTTGCGCGGTCAGTGGCATGGCCGCGGCGTTGAGCTTGTGGCGCTGTCCAATGGCTGGCGCTTTCAAAGCCGGCCAGAGATGCGCGAGTACATCGACCGCCTGAACCCCGAGAAGCCGCCAAGGTACAGCCGCGCGGTGATGGAGACGCTGGCCATCATTGCCTACCGCCAGCCC
>CAYSMM010000046.1:8881-10928 GCA_964432095.1 uncultured Burkholderiaceae bacterium
TCGAGGACATTCGTGGCGTCGCCGTGTCCAGCGAGGTGGTGCAAAAGCTCGAAGATCGTGGTTGGATCGAGAAGATCGGCCACCGCGAGGCGCCGGGCCGCCCGGCACTGTTTGCCACCACGCGGCAGTTCCTGGACGATCTGGGTTTGCAGTCGCTGCAAGAGCTGCCGCCGCTCGAAGAGCCCACCCAGGCGGTTGACTCCATGCAAGGCGTGCTGGCACTCGCAGCCACGGATACGGACACCGCTCTTGCAGAAGCAGCCGATGCTTCATCGCGTGAGCTTCAGCCCGGGTTGATGGCCAACGCCGCTAGTGTGATCGACAGCCCAAACGGCGCGGCCCATGCCATGGCTCAGCCCGCAGAACACACCCATTCCTCTGATTCCTCCCTTGCTTCCCCTATCGCCTCCTCCATCGACTCATCCACCGACGAGACCGCTCATGAGCCACAACGCCAGCATTGACCCGGCGAACGACGATTCCACATCCAAGCCAGCTGTACCCGTCGAACAGGATTTGACGGCCCAAGTGCCGCTGGCCACGGTAGCCCCGGTGGAGTTGCCCCTCACGCCTGGGCAGACACTGTCACAGGATGATGAGCGGGAGTTCGACCCATTCAACCGCGCACCTGCAAGACGCGCCCGCCGCGCGGCAGGCCGCGGCATGCGTGCCAGCAAGCGCGAGGCATTGTTGCAAGCAAGCGATCAGCCTCAGACAGACGGCGTAGCGGCAGACACGGCCGATATTGCGACTGCAGCGCCCGTCCAAAGCGAGCCAGCGAGTGACGATATGGCCTCAGGCGAGCCTGCGCAACGCCGTGAAAGGTCCGCCCGTCATGGCGATAAAAAAGGTAATACTAATAAGGGTAATAAGCCAGGATATAACAGGGATTACCAGAAACAGGTTGATACCGCTGCTGTGTTCAGCAGCGTTGTCTCTGGTGATTTCGACGCGCCTGACGGCTCCGATGTCACGTCCTCACAACAAAAGCGCGTGCTGGAGCCGGCTGAGGAGGCGCCCAAGCTACACAAGCTGCTCGCGCAAATCGGCATTGCATCGCGCCGCGAGATTGAAGAGCTCATCATGGCCGGGCGCATCAGCGTGAATGGCGAGCCTGCGCATATCGGCCAGCGCATACTGCATACCGACCAGGTGCGCATGAACGGCAAGCCGCTCAAGCTGCCAGTAGCCGCACCCAAGACGCGCGTGCTGATCTATCACAAGCCGGTGGGCGAGGTGTGTACCACCAAAGATCCGGAGGGCCGCCCCACGGTGTTTGCCAAATTGCCGCAAATCAAATTTGCGCGCTGGGTCAGCGTGGGCCGGCTGGACATCAATACCGAGGGGTTGCTGGTGTTCACCACCAACGGTGAGCTAGCCAACCGGCTCATGCATCCCAAGAACGAGATCGACCGCGAGTACGCGGTACGTGTGCTCGGTGAGTTGACCGACGATATGCGCCAGCAACTGCTGCAAGGTGTCGACCTCGAAGACGGCAAGGCGCAGTTTCTCAAGCTCGACGACGCAGGCGGCGAGGGTGCCAACAAGTGGTATCGCGCCGTCATTGCCGAAGGCCGCAACCGCGAGGTACGCCGCCTGTTCGAGGCAGTGGGCCTGACGGTCAGCCGATTGATCCGCGTGCGCTATGCCCATTTGCCCTTGCCCAATGTGCTCAAGCGCGGCCAGTGGGCCGAACTGGAGCAATCAGACGTGATCGAGTTGCTACGCCGTGTCGGCCTGGGCCGTGACGGCAAGCCCGCCGGTGGTAGCGCTCAACAGCACGGCCGGTACGGCGGCCAGGGTCAAGGTAACGGGCAAGGCCGCGGCGGTAACCGCAATCGCCGCAATGCAGACCGTGGCGGCCAGCGCGAGCGCGACCGCCGTCACAGCGGCGGCAATCAGGGGGCAGGTCAGTTTGGTGCGGGCAACAATCAACCCGACCCGCTCAAGACGAGCTTTGGCTACCTGACCCACGCCCCCACAGGCGCCAAGCCCGCGGGCGGCCGTCGCGGCCGCGGCGGTGCGGGGCACCAAATGGGCTTTGGCG
>CAYSMM010000047.1:0-10829 GCA_964432095.1 uncultured Burkholderiaceae bacterium
CCGCATTCAAGCCCTGGCTGCCGCAGGTCAAAACCTGGGAGTACGCCGCTGCTGCTGCGGGCGCAGCATTGGTGTGGCTGCTAGGTAGGCTCATCATGGCTCGCAGGGCTGCGGCCAAAGACTCGTCGGGCGCAGCGCGCTGAAGCACGGCTGCAACGGGCGCCTGCGATGTTGCGGCGTGCACATTCTTTGCGGCGTGCACATCCCGCACTTGCGGCCTTGCGTGCGCTGTGACCGTTTGTTAATCTACCTCGCGTTTCTGCCGCCTGGCCGCTCCGTTACACCCGGGAAAAGCTCGGGAATGGCTCGGCCACCCGTAACAACGTTTCTAAACGATTCCTTCATGGCAAAAAAGTCGGCGCAAGCTGCGTTTTGGCGCAGCCACTGGTTCACGGTGCTTGCGACTATGGCAATCCTGCTTGTGGTCGACTACACCACCGGCGTGTTTCAGACACTGGAGAATCGCTATTACGACTTCGGCCTGTCTTCGCTGAAGCTCAAGCCTGCCGACAACATTGCGCTCATCAACATCGACGAGCCCAGCATCGCCAACATCGGCCGCTGGCCCTGGCCGCGCGACGTGCACGCGCAGCTCATCGACAAGCTCGCGGCCGCCAAGCCCAAGGCCATTGGCTACGCTACCCTCTTCAGTGAGGCGCAGACCGACCGTGGCCTGCAGTACATCCAGCAAATCCGGCAGGTCATTGCCCAGCAAGGCGGCGAGCAAAGCTCAGCAACGGCGTCTGCGGTGATGCAGGTGGTGCAGCAAGCCGAAGCCGCCCTCAACACGGATGCGCGTCTGGCCGGCAGCATGCAAAAAGCCGGCAATGTGGTACTGCCGGCTGGCTTCGTGCTCGGCGAACCGGGCGGCCGGCCCGACAAACCCATGCCCGACTGCGTGGGCACGAGCGTGTTTCAAACCAAGGACGACTACTCCCAGCCGGCCAAAGCCGTGCTGCCACCCGTTGCGGCGCTATGCGCACCCGCGCTGGCTGTGGGCCATCTCGCACTCAACCGCGACGAGGACGGCGGCCTGCGCAACATGCCCATGTTCGTGCGCTATGCCGACAAAACCATGCCGGCCATGCCGCTGGTGCTCACTTCGCTGGCGCTCAACCTCGGAGTGCGCGACATTCGCTACAACCCGGCTGAGCAATGGATTCAGGTCGGCAAGCTGCGCATCGCCGCCGACGAACAGGCGCAGGTGCGGCCCGCGTTCTACAGCTCCAGCGACGACCGCGTGCCGTTTTCGAGTGACTCGTTCTTCGACGTCGTCTCGGGCAAAGTGCCGGCCTCGAAGTTTGCCGACAAGATCGTCATCGTCGGGGCTTCAGCACAAGGCGTGGGCGACAGCGTGGCCACGCCCGTGAAGCCGCTGATGTATCCCGCAGAAGTGATGGCACAGATCACCTCGGCGCTCGTTACCGGGCATGTCATCACATCACCCTCCTGGGCGCCGCTGGCCACGGCCGGGGCACTCGTGCTGGTCGCAGTGTTTCTGATCGTGCTGGTTCCGCGCTTGCCATCCATGACGGCGGGCTTGGCAACGGGCGGACTGTTCATCGTGCTGCTGGCCGCCGGCTATTTTTTCCTTACGGCAGGTATGCAGTGGGTGCAACTCGTGTTTCCTGCGGTTGCGCTAGTCCTCACGTATGCCGTGCTCACCACCACGCGTTTTTTTGCCACCGAGCAGGGCAAGCAGCAAAGCGACGCGGAGTCGGCTGAGTCCAACCGCATGCTCGGCCTGGCATTCCAGGGCCAGGGTCAGCTCGACATGGCGTTCGACAAGTTCCGCAAGGTGCCCTACTCCGAGGCGCTGATGGACAACCTCTACAACCTGTCGCTCGATTTCGAGCGCAAGCGGCAATTCAACAAAGCCCAGGCCGTGTACGAGCACATGATGCGCCTGGACGATGGCTACAAGGATGTGCGCCAAAAGCTCGAGCGCGCCAAGACGCTGTCGGAAACGGTGATTCTCGGTGGCCAGGCCGGCACCAGCGGTAAGCTCATCGAAGCGGGGGGCGGCATCGAAAAACCCATGCTCGGCCGCTACCAAATCGAAAAAGAGCTGGGCAAGGGCGCTATGGGCGTGGTGTATCTCGGCAAAGACCCCAAGATCGGCCGGCTGGTGGCCATCAAGACCATGGCCTTGGCGCAGGAGTTCGAGGGCGAGGAGCTTGAAGACGCACGCGAGCGCTTCTTCCGTGAGGCCGAAACCGCTGGCCGTCTGCAGCACCCCAATATCGTCACGATTTTCGATGCGGGCGAGGAGCACGACCTTGCATACATTGCCATGGAGTTACTCAAGGGCAAGGACTTGGTGCCGTACACCAAACCCGAGTCGCTGCTGCCCCTGGCAAAAACGGTCAGCATCATCGCACGCGTGGCCGAGGCTTTGGATTACGCACACAAGCAAAGCGTGGTGCATCGCGACATCAAGCCCGCTAACGTGATGTACGAGCCCGATAGTGATGTGGTCAAGGTTACGGACTTCGGCATCGCGCGCATCACGGACGCAAGCCGCACCAAAACCGGCCTCGTCCTGGGCACACCGAGCTTCATGTCGCCCGAGCAGATCTCGGGCCACAAGGTGGACGGCCGCAGCGACATCTACTCGCTAGGCGTTACCTTGATGCAATTGATTACCGGCAAATTGCCCTTCACGGGTGATTCTATGGCCGAGCTCATGTACAAGATCGCGAATCAGCCCGCCCCGGATCCGCGCACCCTTCGCGCCGACATCCCGGAGTCGCTGGCCCAGGTAGTGATGCTGGCCTTGAGCAAGCGCCCCGATGGGCGCTATCAGAATGCGGGGCAAATGGCGCAGGACTTGCGCCGAGTTGCCGCGATAATCGATCCGCTGGCCACGGCGCAGAAAATGGATTTGAACCTCTGAGCTGCCCGCTGGAGCAGACAGGAAAAGCAAAGTAGTGACAATGGAATTGGATTTTTACTGCCTGTCCGACCCAGGGCAAGTGCGCGAACATAATGAGGACGCGGTCGCGCACGACCCCCTGTCGGGCTTGGCGGTGCTGGCCGACGGCATGGGCGGTTACAACGCCGGCGAGGTGGCCAGCGGCATGGCCTGTGCCTACCTGGCCGATGCATTGCCGCGCAAACTCAACGAATCGGCCAAACCCGACGAGATGCAGTTACGGCAAATCCTGCAGGACGTCGTGCACCAGGCCAACATCGGCATTTACAACGCGGCCAACAGCAACCCCCAGTACAACGGCATGGGCACGACACTGGTGATGGCCCTGTTCCGGGAGACAGCGGTTTACATTGGCCATGTGGGCGATTCACGCGCCTACCGTTTCCGCGACGGTGAGTTGGCACAAATCACGCGTGACCATTCGCTGCTTCAAGAGCAACTGGACCTGGGCTTGATCACGCCTGAGCAAGCTGAGCTTTCGCTCAACAAAAACCTGGTGACGCGGGCGCTGGGGGTGGACAGCACCGTGCAGCTCGACATTGGCGTACACAGGCTCGCACCGGACGATATTTACCTGCTCTGTTCAGATGGTTTAACCGATATGCTGCCCGATGCCGAGATGGAGCGGGTGCTCAAAGAGACAGGTTTTGACTTAGAAGCAACAGCTAAACGATTGGTTTTTAAGGCAAATGAGGCCGGGGGGCGCGATAATATCTCCGTCATCCTGGTACGCACTCGCGTCGATCTCACAGCGAGTGGTCGATTTTTTACTAAACTTACAGGCTGGCTAAAGACTTAGAAAAGGCCACGCACCTGGCCAGGTAGGGGACCACATGCCAAAACTAGTGATTTCGCTGGACGGTTTGATGCTCAAAGAAGTGCAGCTCTCAAAGGAGCGCACGACTGTCGGCCGCCGGCCCTACAACGATGTCGTCATCGACAACCTGGCCGTCAGCGGTGAGCATGCCGTCATCAGCACGGTGGGCATGGACACCTTCATCGAAGACCTCAACAGCACCAACGGCACTTACGTGAATGGCAAGGCCATCAAGAAGCAGATGCTGGTGAGCAACGACATGGTCGAAATCGGCAAGTACAAACTCAAGTACTTAGCCGATCCATCGTCTGGCGCCTATGAGAAAACTCTGATTCTGCGCCCGGGTGCCTCGGCTCCCAACATGGAGGCTACTGGGGCAATGCAGGCGCTTTCCGATTCCGGCGCACCGACGCAGCCGCCCAGCATGCTGAGCCTGCCCGATGCTGCCATCAAAGTGATGACTGGCGCGGCTGCCGGCAAAGAAGTACCGCTCGTCAAAGTGGTCACCACCATCGGCCGCCCGGGCGTCCAGGTGGCCGCGATCACCAAGCGCGTAACGGGCTACGTGCTCACTCATGTAGAAGGGCCCACGCGTCCCGTCGTCAACGGCACGACCGTTGATAACGAAGGCACGATCCTGCGTCACGGCGACACCCTCGAACTGGCTGGCACGCAAATGCAGTTCATCGAGAAGTAAGCACAGACGAGTCCGCGGCGTACCCCTTCGCGAAATCCCCTTCCCCGGGCGCAGATGCAAACATCCTGGCTGCGCGCCCTCGCCCTGTTTCTGCCGTTGTTAATCGGCTGGCTGCATGCCACTGGCGCTGTGCGGATCGGTCTACTCGACCGGCTGGATGACATTCACTACGATGCTCGGCTGCGCTGGACCTTGCCTGGCACCTTGGACGATCGCATCGTCATCGTAGACATCGACGAGCGTAGCCTCGCCGAAGTGGGGCGCTGGCCCTGGGGGCGTCATCAACTGGCCAAGATGACGCACGAATTACTCGGGCGTCAACGCGCAAGCGTACTGGCGTTCGACATCGTATTCCCAGAGGCTGATACCTCCTCCGGCTTTCAGGTGCTGCAGCAACTGCGCAAGGGAGCCTTGGCCGACCAGGCCGGGTTTGCTCAGCAGGTCGAGGCGCTGCGAGGCACGCTGGACTACGACCAGTTGTTTGCCGAGTCCATGGCCGGCAAGCCAGTGGTGCTTGGCTATTACTTCACCAGCGATCGTGGCGGCCTGAAGAATGGCAAGCTGCCGCCGCCGGTGATGACGCGCGATCAGTTGCAAGGTCGACCGATTCGCTTCACCGAATGGGACGGCTATGGCGCCAACTACGAGGTGTTGACGGAGGCTGCAGCGAACTTGGGGCACATGAACCCCTTCACCGACGCCGATGGCGTGATCCGTAGCGTGCCCTTGCTAGCTGAGCACGAGGGACAGTTGTACGAGTCGCTGGCGCTCGCGGTGTTTCGCATGCAAATGGGCATGCCTCGCGTAGAACCCGGCTTTCCGCCCGAGAGCTTCCTGCCGCGTCGCTACCCTGCGTTGCAATCCGTCAAGCTCACCAAAGGCGGTACTGCGTGGGAGATCCCCGTGGACAACAAGGGCGCAAGCCTAGTGCCCTATCGCGGCAAGCCAGGCCCAAACGGCGGCTCGTTTCGCTATGTGAGCGCCTCGGACCTGATCGCAGGCAAACTCGCCGAGCGCAGCCTGGAGGGCCGCATCGTCATCGTGGGCACATCCGCACCCGGCCTGCACGATTTGCGCGTCACGCCTATCAGTGCCGTTTTCCCGGGGGTCGAGGTGCATGCCGGCTTGCTGTCGGGCATGCTCGATGGCACGGTGCCGGTCAAGCCCGATTACACCGCGGGCTATGAGTTGATTTTGCTCACGCTCATCACTGTGTGCCTGGCGTTTGCCTTGCTCAAGCTCAAAGTGCTGCATTCGCTTGTCTTCAGCGGGTTGCTACTGGCCGCACTGGTTGGGCTGAACTGGCTGTGGTACTTGCAGGCCGGGCTGGTGTTTCCGCTCGCCTCTGGGGTGCTGTTGCTGGTGTTGACGTATCTCTCGTTCATTTCGCTCGGTTACTTTGTGGAGAACCGCAGCAAGCGCCAGCTCACGCAACTATTCGGCACCTATGTACCACCCGAGCTGGTGGACGAGATGGCGCGTGATCCGGAGCGCTACAGCCTGCAGGCGCAAAATAAAGAGCTGACGGTGATGTTTTGTGATATGCGTAACTTCACGCAGTTCAGCGAGGCGATGCCGCCTGAGGAGTTGCGCGCGCTGATCAACGAGGTGTTCAACGCCGTGACTGCGGTAATCAGCCGCCACCGCGGCACTCTTGACAAGTACATCGGTGACGCGGTCATGGCCTTCTGGGGTGCGCCGGTTGATGCCGCCAACCATGCCGAGCTATGCGTGCGCGCCGCGCTGGAGCTCAATAGCGCTCTCGTGGCCATCAACAACCACAACCGCTCAAGCGGCAAGCCAACTATTTCACTCGCATGCGGCGTCAACAGCGGTACCATGTGTGTGGGTGACATGGGATCGAATGTTCGTAAAGCCTACACCGTGGTGGGCGATGCGGTGAACCTTGCGTCGCGGCTGGAAGGATTGACGCGCTACTACGGCGTCAACATCGTTTGTGGCGAAGAGACGCGCAAGCTGGCCCCGGCGTTTGCATGGCGCGAGCTTGACCGTGTACGAGTGAAGGGCAAGGCCACGAGCGTGACGATTTATGAGCCGCTGGGTGAGGCCGTCGAAGAGGCACAAAAACTTGAACTGCGCTTCTGGAACGACATGCTGCGGGCTTACCGCAGCCGCGAATGGGAGGCAGCCGAGCTGGCGCTGTTCAATCTGCAACGCACAAGCATCAACACGGTGCTGCTTGAGCTGTATGTCAAGCGCGTTGCGGCGTTCAAGCGCAACCCGCCACCCGAGCATTGGGACGGTAGCATTACGTTCGATCAAAAATAACGATTGCGTACCGCGCATGTCGCGCTGCGCACGGTGGGGTTAAGGTGAAGCTGGAGGTTTTGGGCTGTTCAGGAGGCATTGGCCAGGGCTTGCACACCACAGCCCTGCGCGTGGACGGCCGCCTGCTGGTGGATGCTGGCACGGGGCTCGCAAGCGTGCCGCACGAGCAGCTGGCTCAAATCGAGTCAGTGCTCATCACCCACAGCCACTTCGACCACATCGCCTGCTTGCCAATGTTGTGCGACCTGCGCAACACGCAGCAAGCGGCCCCGCTCACGGTGTTCGCGCTGGCTGAAACGCTCGATGCGCTCAAAGCGCATGTGTTCAACGAGGTGCTGTGGCCCGATTTCACCCGCATCCCCAACGCAGAGAACCCCTATCTCGTCTATCAGCCACTGACGGTGGGCGAGGTGCGCCAGATTGCCGGCTTGCGGGTGGAGGTGTTGCCGGCAGTGCATGTGGTGCCCGCGGTGGGCTACCTGATCGGCGAGGCGCCGCATGCCGTGGCGTTTTCGGGCGACACCACACGAAACCCGGCATTCTGGCAGCGGCTCAACGCCGCGCAGCCCGCCGCGGTAATTGTGGAGACGGCGTTTCGCGACGAGGAGTGCGAGCTCGCCCAGATCAGCGGCCACCTGTGCCCGCGGCTGCTGGCCGAGGACGTGGCGTTGTTTCACGGCCGAGCGCCGCTGTACGTGTCGCACTCCAAGCCCGGTGAAGAGCACCTGGTGGCGCAGCAGGTCAGCCAGCGCCTGGCCGGCCGCAGCGTGCGCATGCTGCAAGCTGGCGACATGATCGACACAGCATCTCTTTGATACTCTATAGAGTGTATAGTCTTCACTGGTCTATTAAAAACCAGTAAAGGGCATATACATTAATGAGTATATGTCTATCTTGCTCGCCTGTTTGTCAATGGCGGTGCGGGTCGCTCTAGGCGTGTCAAACAGACTGAGTTCGGCATACAAGGCCCGGACGGCTACAATAAGCGGCTACACGGAGTGTTGATATGTTGATTTCGACTGCGATTGCACAAACCGCACCGGCACCGCAGGCCGCAGGCGGCGTAGACGTGCTCACCGGCATGCTGCCCATCGTGCTGATGTTTGTGGTGCTGTACTTTTTGATGATCCGCCCCCAGATGAAGCGGCAAAAGGAGCTCAAAGCCATGGTGGACGCGCTGGCCAAAGGCGACGAGGTGGTTACCATCGGCGGCTTGCTCGGCAAGGTCACCAAAGTGGGTGACAACTATTTGAATCTCGAAGTATCCAACGGCGTGGAGATACAGGTGGAGCGCAACGCCGTGGCCAAGACACTGCTCAAGGGTACCATCAAGTAAGCCACACAGGGCGGCGCGGCCGATACAGGGCAGACAAGGCGCAGGCAGTTACTGCGCCTTTCGCGTTTCTGGCATTCAAGAGACTACACGCAATAAACGGACGATAGGGAACCTCGTGAACCGATACTCTTGGTGGAAGTACCTCATCATGGCGGCCGCTCTCGTGGTCGGCCTGCTGTATACATTGCCCAACCTGTTTGGCGAGGCGCCCGCGGTGCAGGTGTCCAGCGGCAAGCCCACGCTCAAGCTGGACGGCAGCACGGCGCGTCGCGTGGACGAGTTGCTCAAGCAGGCCGCTGTTCCAAGCGATGGTGCAGCAGTGTTTGACGGCCGCTCGGTGCGCGTGCGTTTCAAAGACCCCGACACGCAGCTCAAGGCGCGCGACGCATTGCAGCGTGCGTTCAATCCCGACGCAAACGACCCGGCCTATGTGGTGGCGCTCAACCTGCAGAGCCGCTCGCCGGCATGGCTGACACAACTCAACGCTCTGCCCATGTATCTAGGGCTGGATTTGCGCGGCGGCGTGCATTTTCTGATGCAGGTGGACATGAAGGCCGCCCTGACCAAAAAGGCCGACGCGCTTGCCGGCGATGCGCGCACCTTGCTGCGCGAAAAAAACATTCGCCACGGCGGTGTCAATCGCAATGGCAACGCGGTGGAGATCAAGTTCCGCGACAGCGAAACTCGAGCAGCAGCGCAGCGTGCACTGCAAGATTCGATTCAGGATGCGAACTTTGCCGATAGTAGCGAAGGCACCGAGTTCAAGCTCACGCTCACACTCAAGCCCGAGATGGAGCGGCAGGTACAGGACTCTGCGCTCAAGCAAAACATCTCGACGCTCAGCAACCGCATCAATGAACTGGGCGTAGCCGAGCCGGTGATTCAGCAGCAGGGCGCAGACCGCATCGTGGTGCAGCTGCCCGGCGTGCAAGACACCGCGCGCGCCAAAGACATCCTCGGCCGCACCGCAACGCTTGAATTTCGCATGGTCGATGAAAGCGCCGAGGCCAATGCCGTGGCGACGGGTGGCGCAGTGCCGTTTGGCGCCGAGAAGTTCAACGCACGCGATGGCCGCACCGTGGTGCTGCGCAAGCAAGTGGTGCTGACCGGTGACAGCCTCACCGACGCACAACCTGGCTTCGACCAGCAAACGCAGGAGCCGCTGGTCAGTTTGACCGTAGACGCCAAGGGCGGACGCATCATGCGCGACATCTCGCGCGAGAACATCGGCAAGCGCATGGCTATCGTGCTGTTTGAAAAAGGCAAGGGCGAGCTGCTGACCGACCCCGTGATCCGTGGTGAGCTCGGCAATCGCTTTCAGATCTCCGGCCGCATGAGCACGCAAGAGGCTAACGATCTGGCGCTGCTGTTGCGTGCCGGTGCATTGGCAGCGCCGATGGAGATCATCGAGGAGCGCACCATAGGCCCGAGCATGGGTGCCGAGAATATCGATAAGGGCCTCAACAGTGTGACCTGGGGCTTCCTTGTGGTGATAGGCTTCATGATCGTGTACTACGCGATGTTTGGTGCCATATCTGCCATAGCTCTAGGCGTAAACCTGCTGTTACTCGTGGCAGTACTATCCATGCTGCAAGCCACGCTCACGCTGCCCGGCATCGCGGCCGTTGCGCTCACGCTGGGCATGGCAATCGACGCCAACGTGCTGATCAACGAGCGTGTGCGCGAGGAGCTGCGCAACGGTGCATCGCCGCAAGCGGCCATTTCCAAGGGCTACGAGAATGCCTGGGCCACGATTCTGGACTCCAACATCACCACCCTGATCGCAGGTCTGGCGCTGCTGATCTTCGGTTCGGGCCCGGTGCGTGGCTTTGCGGTGGTGCATTGCCTGGGCATTCTCACCTCCATGTTCAGCGCTGTGTTCTTCTCGCGGGGCCTGGTGAACCTCTGGTATGGCGGGCGCAAGAAGTTGCAGTCCATTTCAATCGGCACGGTGTGGCGCCCGGGCGCCGCATCGCCGGCCGATAAGCTGCAAGCGACCGAGGCGCAGGCGCCTGGCAAAGTGAAGTAATCGACGGGGTACCACGACATGGAATTTTTCAAGATCCGGCGCGACATCCCTTTCATGCGCCATGCGCTGGTGTTCAACATCATCTCGTTTGTCACCTTCGCGCTGGCGGTGTTCTTCCTCGTCACGCGCGGACTGCATTTGTCGATCGAATTCACCGGCGGCACGGTGCTGGAGGTGCAGTACGCGCAAGCAGCCAATATCGAAAAGACGCGCACCACCGTTGAGGCGCTCGGCTACGGCGAGGTGCAAGTGCAGAAGTTCGGCACCTCGCGCGATGTGCTCATCCGCGTGCCGCTACGCAGCAGTGAAAAGCAAGACGAACAGGCGCTGCGCGTGTTTGCCGAACTGTGCAAGGCCGAAGGCGGCAAAGTGATCGATAAGGCCTATACCACGCCGCAAGGCGAGCAGGTACAGCGCAAGGCCTGCGACGCTGCGGGCCAGGAGCCGGTCACGCTGTCGCGCACAGAGTTTGTCGGCCCATCGGTGGGCGCAGAGCTGGTGCAGAACGGCTTGATCGCACTGGGCATGACGGTGCTGGGCATCATGATCTACCTGGCGTTTCGCTTTGAGTGGAAGTTTGCCGTGGCCGGCATCATCGCCAACCTGCACGACGTGGTGATCATTCTCGGCTTCTTCGCGTTCTTTCAGTGGGAGTTTTCGCTTGCTGTGCTGGCGGCTATCCTGGCGGTGCTGGGCTACTCGGTCAATGAGTCGGTGATCATTTTC